>CAZWTM010000048.1:0-20219 GCA_964637385.1 uncultured Peptococcaceae bacterium | reverse complement strand
TTACTTAATAACGGCAGCTAAGATAGCTTTATGGGCATGCAACCGGTTTTCCGCCTCGTCGAAGACTACCGACTGGGGTCCTTCCATAATGTCATCCGTGATTTCTTCACCCCGGTGTGCCGGTAAGCAGTGCATGACAATAGCATCTTTCTTGGCATGTTTTAAGAGTTCCTGGTTAATCTGGTACCGGGCCAGGGCATTTTTACGGATAGCCGCTTCCTCTTCCTGTCCCATACTTGCCCATACATCAGTATACAACACATCGGCCTCTTGTACAGCCTCTTCCGGATCAACTACAACCTTTATTTTTTCGCCATCACTGGCTAAAGATTGGGCCTTTTTTACCACCCCTTCACTTGGCTGGTAGCCTTCAGGAGAGGCCACCACTACTTCCAGGCCCATGAGGGCACCTCCTAGTAACAAACTGTGGGCCATATTATTGCCGTCACCAATATAGGCCAGTTTGAGACCCGAAAGGGTCCCTTTGTGTTCCCAGATAGTCAGCAAATCAGCCAGGGCCTGGGTGGGATGATAGTCATCTGTTAAGCCGTTGATCACAGGAATACTGGCATAGTGGGCCAGCTCCTCCACCTCTTTATGGCTGTACGTTCTAATCATAATGCCGTCCACATACCGGGACAGGACACGGGCCGTATCCTTAATGGGTTCACCCCGCCCCATCTGCAGGTCATTTTTGCTCAGAAACATGGGAAACCCCCCCAGGTGATACATGGCTACTTCGAAGGAAACCCTGGTCCTGGTAGAAGCCTTTTGAAAAATCATGGCCAGTGTTTTCCCTTTAAGATACTCATGGGGAATCCCCCTTTTTTGCTTATCCTTCAAATCTTTAGCTAACTGAAGAAGATACCATATTTCATCCTGGCTGAAATCAGCCAGAGTGAGAAAATCTCTGCCTTTTAAATCCATTATTTATCAACTCCCTACACAATATATGAATAATTATACACATTACGGTATATTCATGCAATAGTTTAAACAAAGACATCCTACCACACAAATTTTGTGACAAAGAATGATTGACTGTCGGACATCGGAAGTCGGCTATCCTCCTTTTTATGTCTGTACTTTGTTATCCCGAAATTCATATATTTCTTCGTAAAACACGGCACCATATTCATTCTGAAAATGTACAGGCACCTTCTGACCGTTCTTTAACCACAGACGATCACAGTTAACCCGTATTAACTGATAGCCTTTTGTGTTTTCGGTCACCTGTATCTCTATAGCGCCTTTTTTCAGATCGTACCGCGCTTCGGTTATTTGACCTTTAATTATCCAAACCCCCAGATACCAGGGCTCAATGGTAAAGGCCTGCTCCAGTTTAATCCCTAAATGATGCGAAAACTCCTGGTCTGCCAAACCTGAGCGGGCCACCCTGGCCTGGAGTTTTAACCCGGCAGGGGGCTGCCAGGTACCGTTATCTATCAGCACAAGATAAGGGAGGGGATATTTATCAACTTTGTGCTGCACAGGAAAAGTAAGGTCAATATATAAACCTAAGAACAGAAGTAAGAAAAAGGGCAAAACCAGTAATCGCTTCATGAAAAAACCCCCTTGTCCGGTCTGAAATTAGCTTGCCCGGGATAAGGGGGTGATATCCAGCTTTTACTACAGCGAGATAGTAAGCCTTTTTTTATGGACTTTTTGTTGATGTTCTTCTTGAATTCTCTTTCTTAAACCTTCATTGGTTATTACCTCCAGTCCTGTCAGGGCCAGGGCCTGCACGGCTAAAAGCAGAAGATCATCGCCCCATTTGCCGCCCGCTGCCCTGGCAAACTCAGCAGTGTGCAGCATGGCTGCCCCCCCCTCCAGAGTCAAATAGGGGTGAATGGCCGGCAGAAAATGACTGACATTGCCCATGTCCATGGAACCCGTACCCTGGCAATGTTTGGAGCTACAGTTTACTTTAAGCCGTCGCAAAGTTTGGGCAAAAACTTTGGCCAGGGTTTCATTACTTTGGAAAGGTTGGTAACGGTTCTCAAAGGAATTAATTTCTACTTTCGTCCCGGTAACCTGGGCAATTTTCCTGGCCTCTTCACAAAAACGTAAAATCAAGTCATCTAAAGTTTCATCATCGGGAGCTCTCAGGTAAAACCTGGCTACTGTCCTGGCCGGCCGGATATTGGGGACACTCCCCCCATCTTTGATGATTCCCTGGACCTGGCATAAATCAGGTAAGGATTTTTTCCATCCTTTTACCCAGAAGAAAAATTGCAGAAGGGCTTCCAGGGTATCACCACGGGAAGACATGGCGATGGCACTGTGCCCTGTTTTACCATGAAAGATTATTTCCAGAGCTTCCAAAGCCAGTGAGCTGAAATGAACCACATTGGATACACCCGGGTGAAACATCATGACCGCTGACAGGTCGTCAAACAATCCGGCTTGTAGCATGGCCACTTTTCCGCCAGTAGTTTCTTCCGCAGGTGTCCCCAGGATCCTGATTTCACCGGGCAGGTCATCAGTCACCCGGCTTAGAGCCACCGCCGCCCCTACACTGGCGGCGCAAATCAAATTATGGCCGCACCCATGGCCGATTTCCGGCAAAGCATCATATTCGGCCACATATCCCAGACAGGGACCGGGCCTGTTTCCCCGATAGGCCACAAAAGCTGTGGGCAATGAGGCCACATGCTTCTTTACGCTAAAGCCTTCCTGCTCCAGGTACCCTGTGATTCTCTCATGGGCATAATACTCGTGATTACCCAGTTCTGGCCTCTGATGAATATCATGACTGATGGCTAAAATAGCAGGAAACAGCTTTTTTATTTCATGGAGGAGTTTGCTGCTTTTTGTAAACAAAAAAAGACCTCCCCTGGTTAAGTTCTACTCTATAGTATGCAACTAGGGGAAGTTTTAATGTCACCATTATCCCTTTGTTCTTAGAGTAGTACCTTACAAGCAGAAATACAGGGACTGGGTCTTGCCTCCGCTGATTTTAGCCCCGTCTGAACCATCTCAATTAAGCTCAGGGGTGTGCCTCTCTGGCCGCCCCCCAGTCTCTTTGCCACTAGAATAGACGGACAAGGAGCGAAAGCTGATTCAAATAAACCACGCGGCAACATATTCTTTTTTTATTTTGTAAAAAGGGATTTTACAGCATGCCAGGTAACCTGCTTTTTTAACTCGGCCAATGAGGTGGTTAAAGGTATATTTTTGGGACAGGCCCGGACACAATTCTGGGAGTTACCGCATTCCATAATACCTCCCGGACCCATGAGAGCTAGCAGTCGTTCACCCTTTTTCATTTCCCCTGTTGGGTGGAGATTAAAAAGGTGAGCCTGTCCGACTGCTGCTGGCCCGATAAAGTTTGTTTTGCTGTTGTAATTTGGACACACTTCAGTGCACACGCCGCAGGACATACAACGGGACAGATTATAACGTACTTCCTGCAATTCACTGGACTGGCGTAAGCCAGGTCCCAAATCATAGGTACCATCAATTTCTATCCAGGCCTTAACTTTCCGCAAGGCTTCAAAAAGAGCCTTACGTTCCACCATTAAATCCTTAACTACGGGAAACTTTTTTAGGGGTTCCAGAACAATAGGCTGCTTTAACTTGTCAATGAGTGTGGTGCAGGCCTGACGGGCCTTGCCGTTTATTATCATGGAGCAGGCACCGCAAACTTCCTCCAGACAGTTGGATTCCCATACCACAGGCGTAGTTTTTTCGCCTCTGCTATTAATAGGATTTTTCTGAATATATAACAAAGCAGAAATCACATTTAAATTGGGCCGATAAGGTATTTTAAATTCTTCCCAGTAAGGATTGTGCCTGGGACTTTCCTGCCTTTTGATCTTTAAATGTATGGTTTTCATTTTACTGCCTCCTTATCAACGTCATATGCACGCCGGCGTGGAGGGATGAGAGAAGTATCTACCGGCTCGTAGGTGAACTCAGGTCCATCGGGAGTATAAATAGCTTTAGTCGTTTTGAGCCAGTTGGTATCGTCCCTTTCGGGAAATTCGGGTTTGTAGTGAGCTCCGCGGCTTTCATTACGGTTTAATGCACCAGCAGTAATCACACGGGCTAGCTCCAGCATATTCCAAAGCCGTCTGGTAAAATGGACGGTCTCATTGTTCCAGTTAGATTTATCGTCAATACCAATGTTTTCGTAGCGCTCCATCAGTTCCAGGATCTTGTTTAAAGTGTATTTTAACTTGTTATTGTAGCGCACAACTGTAACGTTTTCCGTCATAATATTGCCCAGTTCCTCATGAAGGAGATACGGATTTTCTTTTCCAGCCATCCGGTATATTTTATTTATTAATTCTTGCTGCCGTTTAAGTTCCTGTTCAAAGATAGAGAGAGGAGGGTCACCTTTTCTATCCAGCCCCCTAACATAGGCAGCAGCAGCCGGGCCTGCAACTATTCCCGCATAAACTGTAGACAAAAGTGAGTTTGCCCCCAAGCGGTTTGCACCATGGTACTGATAGTCGCATTCTCCTACAGCAAAGAGGCCTGGAATATTGGTCATGTGTTTATAGTCAACCCACAGACCACCCATGGTATAGTGCACTGCGGGAAAAATCTTCATTGGTACCTTACGGGGATCTTCCCCTACAAATTTTTCGTATATTTCCAAAATACCACCAAGTTTTTTATTAAGTTTTTCAGTATCGATGTGGGAAACGTCAAGATAAACCATATTTTCCCCGTTAATACCCAGTTTCATATCAACGCAAACCTTAAAGATGGCCCTGGTAGCAATGTCTCGGGGTACCAGATTGCCATAAGCCGGGTACATTTCCTCAAGAAAATACCATGGCTTGCCATTCTTGTATGTCCAGATGCGTCCTCCTTCTCCACGAGCCGACTCTGACATCAGCCGCAGTTTATCATCGCCTGGTATAGCTGTAGGGTGCACCTGAATAAACTCTCCATTGGCATAGCAGGCCCCCTGCTGATAAGCTATGCTCTGAGCACTGCCAGTGCAGATAACGGAATTAGTGCTCCTTCCGAAAATCATTCCAATACCGCCGGTAGCCAAGACCACTGCTCCAGCCTGGAAATGCCTTATTTCCATACTGGCCAGGTGTTGGCCGATTATCCCAACACAATGACCATTATTATCGAGTACTAAAGATAGAAACTCCCAGCCCTCATACTTTATTACTTTTCCTTCATCTTCAAAACGCCTCACCTGTTCGTCCAGGGCATAGAGGAGTTGTTGCCCTGTAGTAGCTCCCGCGAAAGCAGTTCGGGCGTATTTGGCGCCCCCAAAATAACGAAAATCAAGGAGGCCTTCCGGTGTCCTGTTAAAGGGCACACCCATACGGTCAAAAAGGTAAATAATGGCAGGAGCCGCATCGCACATGGCTTTTACCGGAGGCTGATTAGCCAGAAAATCCCCTCCGTAAATCGTATCGTCAAAATGTTCCCAGGGAGAGTCCCCTTCTCCCTTGGTGTTTACTGCTCCATTTATGCCTCCCTGGGCGCATACTGAGTGGGAACGTTTAACGGGCACCAGAGAGAAAAGCCACACTTCCATACCCTCCTCTACGGCTTTAATGGTGGTCATGAGTCCGGCCAGCCCTCCCCCGACCACAATGATTTTTTGCTTCATAAATCATCTCTCCTTTCTTGGATTTCATTTAGGGAATAAAGGCAAACATCATTCTGTAACCTGCCAGATTAATCATGATAAAGAAAAAAATCGTCAAATAGCCAAATACCTTTTGGACCCTGGGTCCGGTGATAATCCCCCAGTTTACGGCAAACCCCCAAAGGCCGTTGGAAAAATGGAAGAGTGTCGCTGTTAAGCCCATTACATAAAAGATAATCCCGCTGGTACTGCTAAACTGGGCCACCACTTTCTCGTACATGGAAAGCTGGGCCAAAGCAGGATTAAATTTAAGATTGATGAGATGATAGATTACAAAAACAAAGGTGACGAGGCCCGTTATCCTTTGCAAATAAAACATCCAGTTGCGCAGGTAACCGTACTGCCGGGGATTATTTTTTGCTTGCAAAGCAAAATAAATTCCCAAAAGGGCATGAAAAGACAGAGGAATAGCGATCAAGAAGATCTCCAGCACCCAGAGAAAAGGGATACTGTGGAGGATTTTCACCGCCTGGTTGTAACTGTTTCCGCCATAAACAGCCGTAAAATTAAGCAGCAGATGTTCGGCGATAAATAATCCCAGGGGAAAAACACCAAATAAGGAATGAAGTTTGCGTAAAATAAAATCCAGGTAATAAGTTCTTTCTTTCATAAATTAGTTACTAACCTCCCCTAAACGTGTTAAAAAATTTATTTCTAACGATAGTAGAAATAGTTATTCCTTCATATATCTCACTCCTTGTATTTAAAATTAAAAAACAGGCATCCCGGTTGTTTTACCGAGTGCCTGTTTTCTATGACAAGTTCTGGAGAAGGGTCCAGAACCGGACAGAAAACTCTCGGTGGAGGACCGTGGGGCCGTAAAGGGAAATCCCACGGCTTTATAATAGCTTCATATTTTTTTACTATTATAGAAAATTCTTTATTGTTGGTCAAGCAACAATATTTCACAAGCGTTATGCTTTAACTGTTGAGAGCCTTTCAAGACCGCCCGGAAATAATAGAAAGGCTCCCGCCCTAAAAACCAAGGGTGAAGCCTCCTTTATCCAATCTATAGTTCTCTAGCCCACATAAGCAATCTTTTGTACAACCTCGGCATATTTACGCAAATCCTGGATGGTTCTGGCTTCCATGTACTGCTGGTTCTTGATAAAGATTAACACGTCACGGAAAGCTTTGGCTGTATCCAGGGAGGTAAAACAAGGAATCCGGTATTCCGCAGCCCTGCGCCTGATTTGAAAGCCCAGCCGGTCAGGAACATGGCCCTTGGTTGGCGTATTGATCACCAGTTGAATTTGTCCCTGGCGAATGAGATTACCCAATTTGTCCGGAGAAGGATCTACCACCGTAACCTCCACTCCTTCTTTCTTCAAGAACCGGGCCGTCTCACCAGAAGCATAAATCCTGTAACCTAAGCTCACATAATCTTTGAGAAGGGGCAAGGCCACAGCCTTATCTTTTTCGGCCAAAGAAGCCAGAAGATTGCCATTGAGGGGAATCTTGCCGTACACAGCCAACATGGCCTTATAAAGGGCTTTCCCCAAGCTGTAATCACAGCCCATGACCTCGCCGGTGGATTTCATCTCCGGCCCTAAATAAGTATCTACCTTGGAAAGTTTTTCAAAGGAGAAAACGGGAGCCTTGACCGTATAAAAATCGGGTTCGGGCCATAAACCGCAAGGCAACCCCAGGCTCTTTAACGTTTCTCCTAACATCAGCAAGGTTCCTACTTTGACCAGCGGGAGCCCCGTCACCTTACTTAAAATGGGGACTGTACGGGACGCCCTGGGATTTATCTCCAGGACAAAAATTAGCTGGTCATGGTAGACAAACTGAATGTTAAACAGACCCACAATACCAAAGGCCTTCCCGATACTTTCCGTATAAGAAACTATTTTCTTCTTAATCTCCGGGGGCAGGGTTGGCGCCGGGTATACGGCCATGCTGTCACCGGAATGAACGCCGGCCCGCTCGATATGCTCCATTACCCCGGCAATGAGTACGTTTTCTCCGTCACATAAGGCATCTACCTCTACCTCCATGCCTGGGAGATACTTATCAATGAGGATGGGATGTCCATTAGCCACACTGATGGCCCAGCCTGTATAGCCAAGAAGTTCTTCTAAAGTGTGGACAATTTCCATAGCCCTCCCGCCCAATACATAGGATGGCCTCACCACTAAGGGAAATCCCAGTTCCTCGGCAATCTTTACGGCCTCCTGAGGGCTGGTAGCCGTCAGTCCCTTGGTCTGGGGTATATCCAGCTCTTTAAGTAAAGCCTCACAGCGCTTCCGGTCTTCCGCCAGATCTATACCCTCCAGGGAAGTTCCCAGGATTTTCACACCGTGGCGAACCAGAGGTTCAGCCAGGTTGATAGCCGTCTGCCCGCCAAACTGCACAACCACACCCAGGGGTTTCTCCAGCTCGATAACATTGAGCACATCTTCCAAGGTAAGTGGTTCAAAATACAGTTTATCTCCTGTATCAAAGTCCGTGCTTACCGTTTCGGGGTTATTGTTGATCATGATGGCTTCTATGCCCATTTCCTTCAAAGCCCACAGGGAATGGACAGAGCAGTAATCAAATTCAATGCCCTGCCCAATCCGGATAGGTCCGGACCCCAGTACAACAACCTTCTGCCTGTCAGTTAACTGTACCTCGTTTTCCTCTTCATAGGTGGAATAATAATACGGGGTGACAGCTTCAAACTCGGCGGCACAGGTGTCCACCATCTTGTAAACAGGAACGATCCCTTCCTTTATCCGGTATGCCCTGACCTCATCCTCACTCATTTTTACCAGGCGGGCAATATGGGCATCACTCAGTCCCTTTTGTTTAGCCTCTTTGAGAATTTGGGGGTTCAATCCCCCTGCTTCCAGTTTTTTCTCACAATCGATGATATTTTTAACTTTTTCCAGGAAGAAGGGATCAATTTTCGTGAGGTGATGGATTTCTGTTACGGTCCAGTGACGGCGGAAGGCTTCCGCAATAGCAAACAACCTTTCGTCATCAGGGAAGGCCAGTTTGTTCTCCAGTTCCACCTCGGTCCAGGCACCCGCTGCTTTTAGACTGAATCCCTGGATACCAATCTCTAGGGAACGTACTGCCTTCAGCAACGCCCCCTCCAGGGTCCTGTCAATGGCCATAACCTCGCCGGTGGCTTTCATCTGGGTGCCTAAAGACCGGTCGGCAGTTCCAAATTTATCAAAAGGCCAGCGCGGAATTTTCGCTACTACATAATCAATAGCCGGTTCAAAACAAGCCTTGGTGGCCCCCGTGACGGAATTAGGGATTTCATCCAGGGTATAACCCAGGGCAATCTTAGCCGCCACCTTGGCAATAGGGTAACCCGTAGCTTTAGAAGCCAAAGCACTGGAACGGCTGACCCGAGGATTAACCTCTATGACCACATAGCGGTGACTGTGGGGGTCCAAGGCATACTGGATGTTACAGCCGCCCTCCACTTCCAGCGCCCGGATGATCTTTAAGGCTGCTGTGCGCAGCATCTGGTATTCGACATTGGCTAAAGTCTGGGTAGGAGCAAAGACGATACTGTCTCCCGTATGAATACCGATAGGGTCCATGTTTTCCATGCTGCAGACGGTAATGCAATTGTCGTTGCCATCTCGCATGACCTCAAATTCGATTTCCTTCCAGCCGGCCACACTCTGTTCCAAGAGAACCTGCCCTATACGGCTGGCCTTGATACCCAGATTCACGTAATGCTCCAGTTCCTCCCGATTGTGGGCAATACCTCCTCCTGTACCCCCCAGGGTATAGGCAGGGCGGATGATGACAGGAAACCCTACCTGTTCTACAAAACCATAGGCTTCTTCCACCCTGGTAATAATCACGCTTTCCGGAATGGGTTCGCCGATAGCCAGCATGGTCTTCTTGAACTCTTCCCGGTCTTCCGCTTTTTTAATGGCGGAAATGGGTGTCCCCAGCACTTCTACACGAAACTTTTCTAATATCCCAGCTTCCGCCAGCTCCACCGCCAAATTGAGGCCCGTTTGGCCCCCCAAAGCGGAGATAATACCGTCGGGCCTTTCTTTCTCAATAATCTGGGAAACGGCACTTACCGTAAGAGGTTCCACATAGATGCGGTCTGCCATATGCACATCCGTCATGATGGTAGCCGGATTGGAGTTGACCAGTACCACCTCTATGCCTTCTTCTTTTAAGGCCTTACAGGCTTGGGTTCCTGCATAGTCAAATTCAGCCGCCTGGCCGATGATGATGGGTCCCGAACCGATGACCAGTACTTTTTTGAGATTGTTTTTCCGCGGCATCCTGTATCACCTCTTTACGCGAAAGATCCTCTGTTTAAGGAGTCGAAAAACTTTTGGAACAGGTAACGGGAATCCTCAGGCCCGGGAGACGCTTCCGGGTGAAACTGCACCGCCATAACGGGCAAACATTTATGGGCAAAACCTTCTACTGTGCCATCGTTGAGATTAACATGGGTTACATAAGCATCATCCGGCAAAGTTTCCTCCCGTACGGCATAGCCATGATTCTGGGAAGTGATATAGACTCTGTTATCCCGCAAATCTTTCACCGGGTGGTTGATGCCACGGTGGCCAAATTTCAGTTTGTAGGTTTCTGCCCCCAGGGCCAAGGCCAAAACTTGCTGCCCCAAACAGATACCAAAGATAGGTAGTTTTCCCAGCAGAACTTTTACTGTGTTAATGCCGTCTTTAACCACTTTAGGATCCCCCGGTCCGTTGGAGAGAAAAAGACCATCCGGGTTTAGACTTAAGACTTCTCTGGCTCCCGTAAAGCCTGGAACTACGATAAGTTCTAAATCAAGATTTTTCAGCTGTTCTATAATACTCTTTTTAATACCAAAGTCCATCACTACCACTCGTTTCCCGGAGCCGGGAATAGTATAGGGCTGCTTCGTAGTGACCCGGGCTACCGGGTTATCCAACAAGGGGCTTTCCTCTAGAATTTTCCAGTACGCAGGAGCAACTTCACCGGCTATTAAAGGGACAATCATCCCTTTCATGGTGCCTTTCTCCCTGAGAACCCTGGTTAATTTTCTTGTATCAACTCCCATGATACCCGTGATATTGTGCCGGGCCAGGAAACTTTCCAAGTTTTCCTGCAGGCGCCAGTTGGAAGGGCTCTTACAGGCTTCCCTGACAATAAACCCGCTGACTTGAGGCTCTGTGGATTCCATATCTTCGCAGTTTAAGCCGTAATTACCCATCAGGGGATAAGTCATGACCACCATTTGCCCTTTATAGGAGGGATCTGTCATCACTTCCTGGTACCCGACCATCCCTGTGTTGAAAACTACTTCCGCTGCCGGCGAAGGCATAAGGCTGCCGAAAAGTTTCCCATAAAAAGCCTGGCCGTTCTCCAGAATCACTGCCCCTTCCATGCTGTCTCCTCCAGGACCTTCAGGCCTTCTGCCATAACAGCAATACACTGATCAATATCCTCATAGGAAATATTTAAAGGAGGAACAAGTCTTACCACGTTATTCTGAACAGTGTTAATGATTACCCCTTTCTTTAAGCAGTAATCTTGAATAAATTTCCCCTCAAAAGAAAGCTCTATCCCCACTAAAAGTCCAAGTCCCCGCACATCTTGAATAGAACTGTGCGCTTCTTTAAGGGCTAAAAATTTCTCCGTGATGTACTTTCCTTTTTCCTCCGCCTGCTGGGGCATTTTTTCATCAATAATAGTGGAAAGGGCAGCAATGGCTGCGGCAGTAGCCAGGGGATTACCCCCAAAAGTAGAAGCATGTTCGCCGGGCCCGAAGGTTTCTGCAGCTTCACCCTTAGCCACCACTGCACCGATAGGTACTCCACCCCCTAATCCTTTGGCCAGGGTGAAGACATCCGGTTCAATACCATAATGCTCATAACCAAAGAGTTTCCCTGTGCGACCCAGTCCCGTCTGCACTTCGTCGAACATCAGTAAAAGCCCGTGTTCTTCGCATAACTTTTTGAGCCCTGTCATATATTCCGGCTTAGCAGCATATACTCCGCCTTCTCCCTGCAGGGGCTCCAGAAGGATGGCACAGGTCTGGGGGGTAATAGCTGCTTTCATTGCTTCCAGGTCGTTATAAGGTACATATTTAAAACCAGGCGTTAAAGGTTCAAAACCCTTTTGATATTTGGGCTGACCGGTAGCTGTCAGGGCCGTGAGGGTACGACCGTGGAAAGAGTGGAGGGCCGTGATAATCTCATAACGAGCAGCACCATATTTTTTCGCGGCCCATTTTCTGGCCAGTTTAATGGCCCCTTCGTTAGCTTCTGCCCCGCTGTTACAGAAGAAAACCTTGGTGCCACAGGAGTGTTCTGTAATGAGTTTGGCAAGTTTAACCTGAGGCTCTATCCAGTACAGGTTTGAACAGTGCAGCAATTCTTGGGCCTGTTTCTGGATAGCCTCCACCACCTTGGGATGACAGTGTCCCAGGTTATTGACAGCGATGCCGCTGACCATATCCAAATATTTATTCCCGTCGGCATCCCATACATAACTTCCCTGCCCTCTTACCAGGGCAAAGGGCTGGCGGAGATAAGTGTTCATGACATATTCTTGGCCCATTTTCATAATTGTTTCGTTATTCATTGCTTCTCCCTCCCTTGTAAATAAGGATTTAACCTTTAATCACCATGGTGCCGATTCCTTCGTTGGTGAATATTTCTAGCAGCATGGAGTGGGGCTTCCTGCCGTCTACGATGTGCACGTTTTCTACTCCTTTTTCCAAGGCAGCCAGGCAGCTTTCCACCTTGGGAATCATCCCGCCTTTAATGATCCCCCCTTGAATCAAGCGGGGAATTTCAGAGGCTGTCAAACTGGAAGCCAGGGATTCACGCCCATCTCCCAGGTAAATCCCCTCAACGTCTGTTAAGAGGACAAGTTTATGGGCTTTTAAGGCCCCGCCCAGAGCCCCTGCCACATAATCGGCATTAATATTCAGAGTCTCTCCTCTGCTGCTCACACCCACTGGTGAAACCACCGGGATATAACCTTCTTCTGTAAGTTTTTTGATAACCTCAGGGTTTACCTTTACGACCTCGCCTACCAGGCCAAGATCCTGGAAGGTTTCTTCTCCCGCCTGGTTTTTCACAGTAAGCTGCTTTTTCTCTGCGACGATCAGGTTGCCGTCCTTGCCGCATAACCCTACGGCCTTGCCACCAAACTGATTGATGCGGCTGACAATTCCTTTATTCACCTTTCCCACCAGGACCATTTCCACTACTTCCATGGTAGCCTCGTCTGTAATGCGAAGGCCATTGACAAACTGGGCCTTAATATTTACCTTTTCCAGCCACTTATCAATAATGGGGCCTCCCCCATGAACAATGACAGGATTCATCCCCACCAGTTTCATGAGGATAATATCTTTTAAAACCAGTTCCTCCAGCTCGGGATTCACCATGGCATGACCGCCGTATTTGATGACGATGGTTTTGCCGGCAAATTTCTGTATATAAGGCAGGGCTTCCGTTAAAACATGGGCCTTTTCCAGCGCAGACAGCATGACTCTTCTCCTCCCTCTGAGGTCAGTTGTTAGTTGGTAGAACTTTATCGTACCACGTTAACCGTTAACAGTTAACCGTCATTAAGGGCCATAGGGTGCAACTATACGGTTTACGGTTCACGTCATCACCGTTAACGATCTCGAGTTCAATGGACACCGGAAAACGAAAATTACGTCCTGTACGCTGCGTTAATCTTTACATAATCGTACGACAGGTCGCAGCCCCAGGCCGTGGACTGCCCTTTCCCCTGCTTCATATCAACTTTGATCACAACTTTATCTTCCTGCAGGATTTGCCTCGCTTTTTCTTCGTCGAAGGTTAAGCCGGCCCCATCACGGGCTACAGGCAAATCACCGAGATAGACATCGACCAAATCAGGGTTAAAATCCACGCCGGAATAACCCACGGCACAGATGATACGGCCCCAGTTGGCATCCTCACCAAAAATGGCCGTTTTCACCAGGCTGGACCCGGCAATGGTTTTCGCGATGGTCCTGGCCCCTTTATCATCGGGGGCATTCTCCACCTGAACTTCAATTAGCTTGGTTGCGCCCTCCCCATCCCGGGCAATCATCTTGGCCAAAGCAGTACATACCTCAGTTAAGGCCCTGGCAAAAGTTTTATACCCGGCGCTTTCCTTATCCGTAATTTCACTGTTACCCGCCAAACCGTTGGCAAACAGAAGTACCATATCATTGGTGCTGGTATCACCGTCAACGGTAATCATATTAAAAGACACATCCGTAGCCTCTTTTAAGGCTTCCTGCAGACAGTGGGATGAGATAGCAGCATCAGTAGTGATAAAACCCAGCATCGTCGCCATATTGGGATGAATCATCCCTGAACCTTTGGCCATTCCTCCCAGGACAACTTTCCGGTCTTCTATTTCTATGGCGATAGCTATTTCTTTCGAACAGGTATCCGTAGTCATAATGGCCTGGGCGGCCAGGTGTCCTTTCTCTTGTGAAGGGGCTGCCCCGGCTTCTTCGATTCCTTTGATAATTTTAGGCATAGGCAGTTGCACCCCTATAACGCCCGTGGAGGCAACAGCCACCTCTTCCGGCATACAGCCAATGATTTCCGCCGCTTTGGCAGCCATGAGATAAGCGTTTTCCAGGCCAACATCTCCGGTACAGGCGTTGGCACAACCGCTGTTCACCACAAAACCGCGGGCCAGACCATGGGCCAAATGTTTTTGTGAAATAATGACAGGTGCGGCTAAAAATTTATTGGTTGTGTAAACACCGGCCCCTCTTGCTGGTACCTGGGAGTAAACCAGGGCTATGTCATAACGGTCAGTCTTTTTTATACCAGCCTGAGCAACGCCGGCTACAAAGCCCTGGGGTGAGGTAACACCCCCGCCTGGAATATATACAAAATTCATTTTCTCTCCCCTTTCTACGGATATAGGGCCACTCTTGTTAAACCCAGGGTTTCGTCCAGGCCGTACATGATGTTCATATTTTGTACGGCTTGCCCTGAAGCCCCTTTCACCAGGTTATCAATAACCGAAATTATGGTAATGCGGCCCGTTCTTTCGTCTACATGAAAACCTATATCGCAGTAATTGGTCCCCAGGACCCACTTGGTGTGGGGGAACTCTCCTTGAGGTTGAATCCTGATAAAAGGTTCATTTTTATAAAAATCTTTGTAGATTTGCTCAATCTCAGCAAATCCAACAGGTTCTTTCAGCACAGCATACATGGTACTGAGCATACCCCGGGACATAGGCAGAAGGTGAGGGGTAAAGGTGACCTGAATTTCCTCTCCTGCTACAGCCGCCAATTCCTGTTCAATTTCCGGCGTATGCCGGTGCCGCGGCAACCCGTAGGCCTTAAAATCTTCGTTGATTTCACAGAAAAGGCTGGTTAGGGTCAGGCTGCGCCCGGCTCCACTTACCCCAGACTTACTGTCGATAATGATAAATTTTTTATCAATGATCTTTTGCTTCAATAGCGGGGCAAGACCCAGAATAATGGTGGTAGGATAACAGCCTGGATTGGCTATAACCTGGGCAGATTTAATCTTTTCCCGGTTTATCTCGGGGAGCCCATAAACGGCCTTGGCCAGCAGCTCCTGGCTAGGACCCACGGTTTTATACCATTGTGCATAAACTTCCGGTGATTTTAGACGAAAATCGGCGCCTAAATCAATAACCCTCTTCCCCTGCTCTAAAAATTTCTCCACCAAAGGAGCACTAAATCCGTGGGGCAGCGCCAAAAAAATTACATCAGCTCCGGCAATAAGTTCAGGATCATGGATACCTTTACAAGGGAGCTCCAGGACCCCGCGAAACTGTGGATATACATTGGCAAAAGACTGATCCACATAATTTTGTGTCCCCAGGCCCACTATTTCTGCCTGGGGGTGCTGGCACAACATGCGAACCAGTTCCTGCCCGGTATAGCCCGTAGCCCCCAAGATGCTAACCTTTATCACTTCGTCTCACCTCAATCATCAAATCTTCTTAATTTATAACGGGAAACCCCATTCCTCCTTAATTTATTGATTCCCCTTCTAGGATTTAATCTTATTCTTATGTCTTTTTATAATTATACATACCTATGTATAATTATTCAATATGTTTTTCTTTAAGAAACAATTACCCCGGCAAATATGCCGAGGTCTGTTAGAGAATTTCCTGACGTTCTTTTTCGGAAAGTATTTCATTGATAAATAAAGTCCTTTCTTGCAACAGGTCAACTTCGGGAAAAGTTGTCAAAAACACACCCACATGGTTGGTGATAATCTTCACGACAGGCCTGGTAGGATAGTTTCTGGGAACAGAAACAACCACGCCCACGGCCCCGTTATTCAGCCGCACTGCTGTTCCCACGGGATAGGGGGCAATATTCCGGCTGAAAGCCTTTACTATTTCAGGATGAAAACTCCGGCCGCTCTCGGCCACGACCAATTCAATAGCCTGATAAGGATACAGGCGTTTTTCCGGATTAAGGTTGGTTACCAGATTATCATAAAAATTAGCCACGCCTGTAATAGCGGCAAACAGATGAATATCTTCTCCCTTTAACTGGCGGGGATACCCTGTACCGTCATATTTTTCATGGTGCTGGTAGGCCACATGTCCCACCATAATATTCAGTATCTTATTATTACGTAAAATCTCAAACCCATGGATCGTATGCTCAGGACCTGGACTTAAACTTTTGCCAATATCATGGAGGATTGCTCCCATAGCCAGGGTTTTTAGTTTTAGTTCGTCTAAACCCAGAGCCATTCCCGTTATGACACTTAAAACGCATACACTCACACTATGATTGTAGAGGTACATATTGGCGCTTCTGGAATCCATGAGCTGTACCAGTAAATTTGGTGTGGACTTAAGGTCATCAAGGATCTTATTAACCATATTGCTGACAACAGCAAAATCCACATCAGATTGTATTTTAGCTTTATCCACGACTTCTCTGAGGGATTTTACCGTTTGTATCCGGACCGTATCGTGAATGATATCTTCTACCTGTAAGGGTCCAACAATTTCGTCCTCTACATAAATAAAGGGTATACCGAACTGGTCTAATCTTTTTATGTAAAGGGACGTTAAAACTGTACCGGCATTTAATAAAATACGTCCAGCGTCGTCATAGATGGTCCTGGCTATTTTCATGCCTTCCTTCAGTTGATTTATATCGATTGCCCGCATATTTACCTTCCTTATAAATTGTTCAAATGAATCCTCTCAATGATAACAAAATAATCAGTCTATCATCCAGCTTAGCCAGGCCTGAAATAAATTCACTGTCAATAGTGGTGCAAATATCGGTTGCCTGTTCTATTTGTTCAGTTTTGAACCGCAGTACTTCCTGAACTTCATCAACCAGAATTCCCATCAGCTTATTATCTATTCTTAAAACAATTATCCTTTTGTCCTCACTATTTTCAGGACTATCCAGATTATATTTTATTTTTAGGTCAACAATGGGAATAATGCTTCCCCTTAAATTGATAACACCTAAAACATGGGGTGGCGTATTGGGAAGTGCGGTAACTTTCGGGGGCCTAATAATTTCCTGTACGGAAAGTATATCAATCCCATAATGTTCTGAATTCAGTCTAAATATTACGTATTGTTCTTCCTGCACTATCTTCCACTCCTAAAGAAAAATGATATTTTTTATTTCTATATTTATTTCTATAATAATAACGTTAATTCCTGCCTCAGAGAGAAAAAATGGGACTGAGCGGCAACTAACGCCCAACCCCCTGGGCTGGAATTTAAATATTTCCCAAGTAAACATGGTGCAGGTACTCGCGGGCAATGATACCGGCTTTTTCTATGGTTTGTCGGGGAGTAGGGGGCAGGTCAAATTTGTAGTTGGGAAAATAGCGGGAGAGATGCAAGGGAATATTAGGATTCATATCGGCCAGCCATCTGGCCAAACTCCTGATTTCCTCAGGGCTGTCGTTCAGACCGGGTATAATCAAGGTGGTAACTTCTAAGTGACAGCTTTCCGCAAATAATTTCGCACTGGTCAGTACCGGACTTAATTTGCCTTTACATACATCATTATAGAACCCCTCGGTATAGGCTTTGATATCTAAGTTGACTGCATCAATATATGGCAAAAGCTCCTTTAAAGGCTTCGGGTTAATATATCCGTTGGTTACCAGAATATTTTTTAATCCCACCTTTTTAGCCTCCCTGGCAGTATCCAGGACATATTCATACCACATGAGGGGTTCAGAGTAAGTAAAAGCGATACCTATATTACCCCGGGGCAAAAGTTCCTGGGCCAAAACTACCGCTTCCTCAGGAGCAAGGAAAGATGAGTGGGGGGCTTCCCCGTGAGCAATAGTCCAGTTTTGGCAGAATCCACAGGCCAGATTACAACCAAAAGTACCGAGAGAGAAAACATATTTACCGGGCATATAGTTTTTCAGAGGCTTTTTCTCTATAGGATCAAGGGCTGCGGCCGTAACTTCCCCATAATTTAATGTATAAAGTCTGCCTTCTACATTTTTTCTTACCCGGCACAAACCAACGCCGTTCCGCGGTATTTCGCACACATGGGGGCACAGCAAGCAGCGGACTTCGTTATCCCCATCTTTCATTGGTATCCAATACATAGCCTCGTGCATAAACCTGCTCCCTTTCAATAATATCTGGTCACCATAAATCTTTCCAGGCTGATGGGTTCACCGGGTCGGATACCCGCCTTCTCCCTGGCTATTCTCACCTGTTCCTCTACGGTATCCACGCCTGGTAAATCGGGGAGAAGAAGCCCCCTTTTTCTTCCCGAACTAACAATGACGCCATATTTTTTGGGGTCCAATTGTTCAGGTCCTTTTATCTTTTCCGGATTGGCCAGGACATCCACAGAAATTGTAATCTCGTCCATTTCCTCAAGTTCAACAGGTGCAAAGCGGGGATCATGAAGAGCAGCCGATACGGCGTTATGGATAATCTCTTGACCCAGGCTGGGCTGAGCAGGCTCAATAGTTCCAATGCATCCCCGTAACTGCCCGTGTTTCTTTAAGGAGACAAAGACGCCTGCCCTCTCTTCCAGTAGATGTTTGAATTCCTCGGGTACTTTTAAATATTTACCTTCTTTTAAATAGTGTAAGATACTGGCCCTGGCCAGTTTCACCGGCGGCGATTCACTTTTTTGAATACGAGCTATTTTGGCTTTTCGTTCATTGATAAGCTCCTCCACCAGTTCCCGCCGTTTGTTCGGGAGCATAAGTTCAAACTTGGCCACTAAGTAACCCACACCAAAAGGTGCTTCATAAGATAATTCTTCCCCTTTAACCTCATACCCATCCATGGCCCCTAAACCAATCACCAGGGGCCGAAGACCACATTCACCTGCTTCTTCGATTAATTCCTGGGACAAGTTAAATATTCTTTTGACATCTGCTTCCCGTACACACTGTCTGATGATTTCATCAAAAACAGCACCGCTGGGGGAATAACCTGCTGGTGCATTGGGGCTTAAGCGGTGGGACAAATCACCACTGATTAAAAGAACCCATTTTCTTTCTAACTTATTAAGCACGTCCCGCAGAATTTTGCCAAAATGGTATAGTTCTTCATATGGCAACAACCCCATATTGACAGGAATTATTTTTCCCCGCCAGCCTGCTTTCTCTATAAAAGAAAATGGCACTACAAGCCCATGGTCAAGTTTGGGAGAAAACCTGTACGACAAAAGAACTTCTTGATTAAGAAGGGCACAGGAAAGATCCTGAACCCGGCACGCTTCTCTAATGCACCGGGCCCCTTCTAAGTCTGCATTATATTTTACCGTGACTCGAGGTGCGCCAAACTGGCTTAAATCTCCTTCCAGGGTATCCAGGGCTGTAATGGTTACGGCATCGCTGAACACATGGCCATGGGGTGTGACAGCTACCAGTACTTCGGGGTTAGTCTCTTTAATTAAATGGGCTAAACGCTCCATAGCCCTGGCCGTAGCGGCAACTTTTTCTCCTTCTTTGCCGCCTACCTCCGGTACCACGATGGGCGGATGGGGGAAGTATGTTATAAGTTCCAGCATTTCACATCACCTTCCAGCAATATTTTATTTCGCATAAAAAACTCTACTCATTCTCAGATGTACTAGTCCATCGGAAGTAATAAAATGATTCCGGATCATAGTGGGCATTGCTTTTCTAATTTTATTCTCCTGGATTCATAGGATTCCTTTTCGCAAACATATAAATATCCCCAGACAAAAAGCCTGGGGAGGGAGGTTGCTTCCGGCCTAAAAAACTTCTTCCTCATATCTGTTGTCATGGTTAGTGCGTTCACGGCGGTCTCTGGAGAACATTTCATGGAGCATATCGGATTTCTTAAATAGTTGATACCCTGCCAATACAACCAGAGGTATGCCCAGGTAATAAAACAAGTTGCCTTTCTTTCGTTTTTTACCCCACATACGCATACAAACACCTCCACGCTTAGTATTTCCTGGCGGAGGTATAAAATGTATGCCTCAATCCAGGGCTTTTTCCGCAATGATACCCGTATCCATAATATACCTGGTGAAGACCTCCACGACCTCCGGATCATAATGGATGCCCTTAAATTTATTTAATTCCTCCAGGGCTTGTTTCATGGAGAGAGCCTCCTTATAAGGACGGTTAGTGGTCATAGCATCAAAGCTGTCTGC
>CAZWTM010000047.1:0-20285 GCA_964637385.1 uncultured Peptococcaceae bacterium | reverse complement strand
GGGTATGACAGTTAGTTGTTAGTTGATAGTTGATAGTTGTTAGTTATTAGGTAATAAAAAACTCCCTTCGAGAGGGAGTATTTTTGTTTCTTTAACGCTTGGAGTATTGTGGTCTGCGGCGAGCGCCATGGAGACCGTACTTCTTACGCTCCTTCATGCGCGGATCACGGGTTAAGAAACCAGCACGCTTTAAGACTGGTCTTAGGCCTGCATCTGCCTTAAGCAGGGCGCGGGCAATACCTAAACGTACAGCACCGGCTTGACCGGTAATACCGCCGCCTATTACTTTGGCCAGTACATCAAAACGTCCTTCAGTATTGGTGAGTACCAAAGGCTGTTTAACGATCATCTCTAAGGTTTTCTTCCCAAAATATTCCGTTAAAGGCCTGTTATTGATAATTACTTTACCTTCACCGGGTACAAGGCGTACACGGGCTACGGAAGTTTTACGTCGTCCTGTTCCGGCATATTGTACTTGTGCCACTATCTATTCCTCCCTTCCCTTAACCCCGTAATTCCCATACTTCGGGTTTTTGAGCTTCATGGGGATGCTGTGGTCCTCTGTATACTTTAAGTTTCCGGTACATGGCAGCTCCCAAACGATTGTGGGGAAGCATTCCCTTAATGGCTGCCTCTACAGCCAGTTCAGGTCTTGTCTGTAAAAGTGTAGCGTAGTCAATTTTTTTCAGACCACCGGGGAAGCGGGAGTGCCTGATGAGCTGTTTTTGATGGAGTTTTTTACCGGTCAGTTGTACTTTTTCGGCGTTAATAATGATGACATGATCGCCGGTATCCACATGGGGTGTAAAGATGGGCTTATGTTTACCACGTAAAATAGCGGCAGCTTCTGATGCCAGGCGACCAAGGGTTTTATCGGTAGCATCGATGATGTACCATTTTCTTTTGATATCCTGGGCCTTCGCCATGAAGGTACGCAATTTTGTTCCCTCCTAAAAAATCTAATTGGCTATATATGATTGATCCCGGGGCTAGTGGAATCAAAAATACGCAAAAATGCTCATGAAATCATTCTAATACAACGGGCCCTGCTGTGTCAAGTTTTCTTTAAGACAGAGAGCCAAACTACATTTTTCCTTATTTTATTATTTTTTCTCATACTCCACTGACCAGAGACATAGACCCTGGGGTGGTACCGTCGCACCCGCCAGTTTACGCTCTTTGGCGGCGAGAAGAGCCGGTATTTCCTGGGGCAAGCGTTTACCAAGCCCCACCTCTATCAGTGTTCCCGTCATAATTCTTACCATATTATATAAGAAACCATCGCCTGTTACGGTGAAGGTTACCAGGGGCCCTTGCTTAGCTACTTCGCAAGCATAGATGTTCCGGACAAAATCCTTAACAGCCGTATCTTTGGCACAAAAACTTCTGAAATCATGGGTTCCTATAAATTGCCGGGCACCGGCGGACATTTGTTCTATATCCAGCGGTACCGGTACATGATAGGCGAAATGGCGCCAAAAGGGTGATAGATGCCTGTCGTTATAAATTGTATACCGGTAGGTTTTTTTCACAGCATCAAAACGAGCGTGAAACTCCTGCGGTACATCTTCCGCTTCCCAAACCACAATATCAGGAGGAAGGACAGAATTTAACGCCAGGGGAAATCTTTCGGAGGGAATAGTGGTTTGACTTTGAAAATTGACGACCTGGCCCTGGGCATGGACACCGGCATCAGTTCTTCCCGAACCTATGACCTTCACCTCTTCTTTGGTCAGCACCCGCAGGGCTTCCTCCAAAGTTCCCTGGATGGTCTTGAGTCTGGTATTGTTTTGTTTTTGAAAACCATGGTAGTTGGTACCGTCATAAGCCAAAACCAGCTTGATATTGCGCATAATCTACACCATATACCTGGTTAGAATAGTGATAGCTAAAAAGAGCCCGGTTATCCCGAAAGCAAAATAATCCCTGGACCCCATCAATAGTTGTTTAAGACGAGTGCGGTTTTCTCCTCCCCGGTAACACCTGGCTTCCATGGCCATGGCCAGTTCATCGGCTCTCCGGAAAGAGCTTAAGAACAAGGGAACCAGGAGGGGTATTAAACTTTTGGCCCTGGCTAAAAGCCCCCCGGTATCAAAATCGGCCCCCCTGGCCATCTGGGCTTTCATAATTTTCTCCGTCTCCTCAATGAGTGTGGGGATAAAACGGAGCGCTATGGTCATCATCATGGCCAATTCATGGGCCGCCGGAATAAACAAAGCTTTCAATACTTTTTCTATCCCGTCCGTAAGAGCAATAGGCGTGGTAGTCAAGGTTAAAAGAGAAGTGATGGTAACAAGAAAAATCAGGCGCAAGGCCATAAAGATACCCTGGCGCAACCCCTGGGAAGTGATCTTTAAGAACCCCCACTGCCAGATGATGTCTCCTGTCGTCATAAAGAGGTGTAAGCCTAAAGTTAAAACAATGATAAAAAGAAGGGGTTTTAATCCTTTTAAAATGACTTTCAAGGAGATGCCAGAAAGTAAAATCACGATCAGGGTAAACCCCGTCACCACAACATAGCCTGTGATGTTGTTAACGAGAAAAAGACCAATCATATAGAGAACAAGGGTAATAATCTTAGTCCGGGGGTCTAAATGATGAATCACAGAATTACCCGGTATATATTGACCGATGGTAATGTCTTTAAGCATGCTGCTTCCCCCCTTTAACTACTCTGAGAATTTCCTCCTTAGCTTCCTCAATAGTGAGCAGGCTTGTACTTACGGGCCAGCCCTTTTCCTTTAAGGCGATCATTAACTTTGTGACCGTTGGTATATCTAAGCCAATACTCTTTAGCCGGTTATTTTCACTGAAAACCTGGCGCGGATGATTATTGTAGACGATTTCTCCCTGGTGCATGACAATGAGACGGTTGACCAGGCGGGCCACATCATCCATACTATGGGAAACAAGGACGACGGTAAGCCCGGCTTCCCGGTGTAAATCGGCAATCTGGGCAAGAATTTCGTCTCTTCCTTTGGGATCAAGACCTGCTGTGGGCTCATCTAAAATCAGGTATTTAGGTTCCATGGCCAGGACACCGGCAATGGCGACCCTTCTTTTTTCCCCACCGCTTAATACAAAAGGCGAACTGTCCTTGTAGCGTTCATAATCAAGTTTGACCATGGCCATGGCCTTCTTTACTCTTTTGACAATCTTATCAGGTGATAAACCTAAATTCTTGGGACCAAAAGCAATGTCAGCCGCTACAGTTTCTTCGAAAAGTTGATGTTCCGGATATTGAAAAACCAGGCCTACTTTCTGGCGAATTTCTTTGAGTTTTACCTCTTTGTTGCTAATATCCACACCATCTATCAAAACTTTACCCTGGGTGGGTTTTAAAAGACCATTAAAGTGCTGCACAAGCGTTGATTTACCCGAGCCCGTATGCCCGATAATTCCAACAAATTCTCCTTCTTTTATTTCTAAAGAAATATTTTTGAGCGCATGATGTTCAAAAGGAGTGTTAGGCTGATAGGTATGGTATACCTCATGAAGGGTTATGGACATAAGGCCACCACCATTTCCTCAACGGTTAAAATATCAGGGGATATTTTAACCCCTTCTTTTCTTAATATTGCGCTGAGTTCAGTCATGGCGGGAACATCTAAGCGCAGCTCTTTTAGTCTGTCCACCTGGGTAAAAATTTCCCTTGGACTCCCTTCCATGACAATCTGACCCTCTTCCATAACAATCACCCGGTGAGCGTGGGCAGCTTCCTCCATAAAGTGGGTGATGTGTATGACCGTTAGGCCTTCTTCACGGTTAAGACGCAGAACAGTTTCCATTACCTCAGCTCGCCCCACAGGATCCAGCATGGCCGTAGGTTCATCCAGTACCAGGACCTGGGGGCGCATAGCCACGATACCGGCTATGGCAACCCGCTGCTTTTGTCCACCCGAAAGGAGATGAGGTGCTTTACTCTTGTACTGACTCATCCCCACACTATTCATGGCTTCATCCACACGCCTGCGGATTTCGTCGGGCGGGATTCCTAAGTTCTCCGGGCCAAAGGCCACATCTTCTTCTACCGTAGTGGCGATCAACTGGTTATCAGGATTCTGAAAAACCATTCCCACCTGCTGCCTGATGTTCCAAAGCTTTTCTCTTTCCCGGGTATCAATGCCATTCACCAGGACCCTCCCGTTATGGGGTAAAAGCAGGGCGTTTAAATGCTTCGCCAACGTGGATTTGCCTGAACCATTGTGGCCGATAATCACCACGAATTCACCTTTGGCAATTTGCAAATTTACCCCTTTTAAGGCAGCAAACTCTCCGCTTTGGGGTGTCCGGTATTTATGAACTAAATTCTCGACAACGATCATTTCTTTCACCACTCTGCCTAACGCTCCTCCACTTAGACTTTTGCCTGCCCTGTCTTTAGGACAAAGCAAACAAAAGCCAGGAAAGCCAGAGCTTAACCACAAAAGGGCTAAGCATGTCGGTTTCCCTGACCTCTTGTTCTAACCTCGTCTAAACTAACTCTACTATCACCATAGGTGCTGCATCACCACGACGGTTCCCTACTTTGATAATCCGGGTATATCCCCCTTGGCGGTCAGCATATTTCTTACTGATGTTATCAAATAAATCTTTTACAACGCTCTCGTCTAAAAGGTAGGCAGCCGCTTGACGACGGGCGTGAAGATCACCTTGTTTGGCTAGTGTAACCATCTTCTCGGCAATACTGGTTAGTTCTTTGGCTTTGGACTCTGTTGTCTGGATACGTCCATTTTTAAGAAGAGAGGTTACAATGCTTCTTAAAAGAGCACGACGTTGTCCCGTATTGCGTCCAAGTTTTCTGTAGGCCATTTTCAAACCTCCTTTACAGCAAAAACAAACCTACTCGTCAGACTTCCTCAAGCTAAGCCCTAAAGAAGCAAGTTTTTCATCAACTTCTTCTAAAGATTTCTTACCCAGGTTTCTGACTTTCATCATGTCTTCTTCTGTTTTCATGATGAGTTCGCCGACGGTATTGATGCCGGCACGTTTGAGGCAGTTATAGGAACGAACGGAGAGATCCAATTCTTCAATACTCATATCCAGAATCTTATCCCGTTCTTCCTCTTCTTTTTCCACCATGATCTCCACATCGCCGATCTTCTCAGTCAGACCAATAAAGAGTTTAAGATGGTCATTCAGGATTTTAGCTGAGAGGCTGACAGCCTCATCAGGGGCAATAGTACCATTTGTCCAAACTTCCAGGGTGAGTTTATCGTAGTCTGTGATCTGCCCAACCCTGGTATCTGTAACACTGTAGTTAACTTTCCGCACAGGAGAGAAAATGGAATCCACGGGAATCACACCGATCACATGGTCCTCTTTTTTATTTTTCTCGGCGGATCGGTAGCCCCGTCCTTTTTCCACGGTCATTTCCATAACTAAATGGGCACCATTATCCAAAGTGGCTATGTGAAGGTCAGGATTTAGAACTTCGACCTGGCTACTCCTAATGATATCGGATGCTAAGACTTCCCCCGGTCCTTTAGCGTCAATACGTATCACCTGCAGTTCATCACCATGAACCTTAAGCGATAAGGACTTGAGATTCAAGATAATGTCTGTCACATCTTCCACAACACCCGGTACAGTGGAAAACTCATGCAGAACTCCCTCAATCTTGATAGATGTAACAGCCGCTCCAGGAAGGGACGACAATAATATACGACGCAAAGAGTTGCCTAAGGTGATACCATAACCCCTCTCGAGAGGTTCCACCACAAACTTTGCATAGGTTTTACTCTCATTTATCTCCACACACTCGATTTTGGGTTTTTCAATCTCAATCATAGGCTAACCCTCCTACTCGATCCAATCATTCTCCCAGAAACAAGTAAAATAATAACTCACACCTATCTGGAGTACAATTCTACAATGAGATGTTCCTGTACAGGTACATCAATTTGTTCTCTCGTTGGCAGAGCTACTACCTTACCAGTCATCTGGTCACGGTCGAGTTCTAACCATGCGGGCGGGTTTTTGTGGGCAAGAAGTTCTTTTATTTCCTGGAACTTGACAGAATCTAAACTCTTTTCTTTTACCCTGATCACGTCGCCTACATTAACGAGCATTGATGGGATATTGGCTTTGTGTCCATTTAGCGTAAAGTGATTGTGCTTTACAAGCTGGCGTGCTTCGGCACGGGAACTGGCAAAACCTAAACGGTAAACCACATTGTCTAAACGTCTCTCTAACAGTCTAAGGAGGTTTTCGCCGGTAACTCCTCCTTGACGGTCAGCCTTTTCAAAGTAGTTTCTAAACTGTTTTTCCAGTACGCCGTAAATACGACGGGCTTTTTGTTTTTCCCTTAACTGCATACCGTATTCTGAGGTTTTTTTACGGTTTTGTCCGTGCTGGCCAGGTGCATAAGCTCTTCTGTCGATGGCACATTTGTCTGTATAACACCGGTCACCTTTCAGATACAGTTTTAAGCCCTCACGACGACAAAGTCTGCAAACAGGACCTGTATATCTTGCCATGAATTAACACCTCCTTAGACTCTTCTACGTTTGGGCGGACGACATCCATTGTGGGGGATGGGGGTAACGTCTTTAATCATGTTAACCTCCAAACCAGTTGCCTGCAAAGAACGAATAGCAGCCTCACGTCCAGCCCCGGGCCCTTTGACATAACATTCAACTTCACGGAGACCGTGTTCCATAGCAGCTTTAGCCGCTTGCTCCGCTGCCATCTGAGCAGCAAAAGGAGTACTTTTTCTGGAACCTTTGAAACCAAGTGCACCGGCGCTGGCCCAGGAGATAGTATTGCCAGCCATATCGGTGATGGTAACGATTGTATTGTTAAAGGTCGATTTAATATGGGCAACCCCTTGTTCAATATTCTTACGCTCGCGACGTTTCACGCGGGCATTAGCAGTTCTTTTTGCCATTTTTGCGTCTTCACCCCTTTATTACTTTTTACGTTTTACACCTACGGTCTTGCTGGGACCTTTTCGGGTACGGGCATTGGTCTTGGTTCTTTGACCACGGACAGGCAAACCGCGACGGTGTCTTAAACCACGATAGCAGCCAATCTCCATGAGACGCTTAATGTTTAAGGAAACTTCCCGTCTCAGGTCACCTTCCACTTTATACTCTTTATCGATAACTTCCCGAAGCTTATTGACTTCGTCTTCAGTTAAATCTCTCACCCTGGTATCTGGGTTTACCCCTGTTTTTTCCAGTATTTTTTGGGCTGTGGCTCTGCCTATACCGTAAATATAAGTTAAGCCGATCTCAACCCTTTTTTCACGAGGTAAATCAACGCCTGCAATCCTTGCCATTTTTACACCTCCTAGGATGAAATGAAAGACAATGTAGAAAAACCACTCTACTCCACGATTAAGGTTTTTCCTTAATCAGCCGCGCGTGGAGAGGATGATTTAGCCTTGTTTTTGTTTGTGTTTCGGGTTCTCGCAGATGACCATAACTCTGCCTTTACGTTTGATAATCTTGCATTTTTCACAGATAGGTTTAACTGATGGTCTAACTTTCACTGTAATACCTCCTTTTTACCAGGGAGTTTACTTAAAGCGGTAAGTAATCCGCCCACGGGTCAAATCATATGGTGAAAGTTCCACAGTGACCCGATCCCCTGGCAGGATACGGATAAAATTCATCCTGATTTTGCCTGAAACATGTGCCAGTACTTTGTGTCCGTTTGCCAGTTCAACCCGAAACATCGCATTGGGTAGGGGTTCCAGTACAGTACCTTCAACCTCTATGACATCCTGTTTGGACATTGGATACTACCTCCTTATCCTTAGCACAGCGTCTTTAACAAGTAAGCAACTGGGCAATTGTCCTTATCTCAATCCAACAGGGAACTATACGCATTGTCAAACCCTTTTCTCCTCTCCCTGGTTTATTTGGTTAATATCCAGGGACCTTTATCAGTAATGGCAATACTGTGTTCAAAATGGGCAGACAGTTTGCGATCTTTTGTAACTACTGTCCAGTTGTCGGCCAGGGTTTCCACCTCGTAAGTTCCCATGTTGACCATGGGCTCTATGGCTAAAGTCATACCGGTTTTTAACCGTGGACCGCGTCCAGGCGGCCCGAAGTTAGGTACTTGTGGTTCCTCATGCATGTTTCTCCCAATACCATGTCCTACAAAATCCCGTACCACTGAAAATTTGTTATTTTCAACATAAGTTTGGATGGCATGGGATATATCCGACAACCGATTATCTACTTGTGCTTTTTTTATGCCTTCATATAATGACTTCTCTGTGACTTCTAATAACCTTTGGGCTTCGGCATCTATTTCACCAACGGGCAAAGTTACAGCGGCATCACCCACATAGCCGTTGATAATGGCCCCAATATCAATACTAATAATATCACCAGATTTTACCTGCCTTAAACTACTGGGAATTCCATGTACCACCTCTTCATTAATGGAGGCACAAATACTTCCAGGAAAACCATGATAACCTTTAAAGGCAGGCTTAGCTTGACAGCTTAAAATAAATTCTTCCGCAATCCTGTCAAGTTCAAGGGTAGTTACACCTGGGGCCACCGCTTTGGCAACTTCTTTATGAGCTTTGGCAACAACCTGCCCCGCATCATAGAGATAGTTCAATTCACGCTCAGATTTGATAATTATCATGCTTGCTCGCTTCCTAAGGCTTCTAAAATATCTTTAGTAACTTTCTCCATGGGCTGATTACCATTAATATTCACGAGAAGGCCTTTCCTCTCATAGTACTCTACCAGGGGTGCTGTTTGCATGGCATACACATCCAGACGACTGCCCACCGTAGCTTCGGTATCATCACTCCGTTGATAGAGGTCTCCTCCGCAGAGATGGCACTTATCGCCAGCCCTGGAAGGATTAAAGGTAATATGATAGGTTGCGCCGCAAGCTTTGCAGACCCTGCGCCCCGTGAGCCGAACCAGTAAATCTTCGCGTTCTACAACGATATTGAGCACTGCATCTAATTTAACCCCAAGTTCCTGGAGCGTCTGTTCTAAGGCATCTGCCTGGGGTACAGTGCGGGGAAAGCCATCTAAAAGAAATCCTTGGGCACAATCGGGTTCAGAAAGCCTTTCTTTTACAATCCCGATGGTCACACTGTCGGGAACTAACTGTCCTGCATCCATATAGCGCTTGGCTTCCAGTCCCAGAGCAGTACCCTCCCGTACAGCTTTTCGGAACATATCCCCGGTGGAAATATGGGGTATATCCATTTTCTTGACTAAAAGGTCTGCCTGGGTACCCTTACCAGCCCCAGGAGGACCCATCAAAATTATTCTCATGGCCGTCCTCCTTATTACTTCAGGAATCCTTGATAATGTCTCATCAAGAAATGGGACTCTATTTGCTTCATGGTATCGAGGGCTACCCCAACCACAATTAATAGAGCTGTACCACCGAAGTAAACCGGAAGGTTTGTGGTAGCAATAATAACACTTGGCAGTATAGCAATTGCCGCCAGGAAAATAGCACCGGCCAGGGTAATCCGGTTAGCTACTTTTTCAATATATTCCGCCGTTGGTCTTCCCGGTCTTAAACCAGGGATAAACCCGCCATACTTCTTCATATTCTCAGCAATATCATTGGGGTTAAAGGTAATTGCTGTATAGAAATAAGTGAAGAAGATAATGAGAAGGGCATATAAAAGCTGATACCAAACTGTACGGAAATCAAAGATTCTGGTAACCCAGATCGCAAAGGTATTATTAGGGAACCAGGAAGCAAGGGTACCGGGGAACATGAGAATAGACATAGCAAAGATAACGGGGATAACCCCTGCCTGGTTAACCTTAAGGGGAATGTGGGTACTTTGCCCGCCATAGACACGACGTCCTACTACACGTTTAGCGTACTGAACGGAGATGCGGCGCTGTCCTTCCTGGATGGCTACAACGCCTGCAATGACAAATACAGCTAAAACAGCAAAAAGAATCACAGCAAAGATATTGGTTGTACCCACTTTGAGATATTCGTATATACTGACAACCCCAGCAGGAACACGGGATACAATACCCGCAAAGATGATTAAGGAGATACCATTACCAATTCCTTTTTCCGTAATGAGTTCGCCCAGCCACATGAGGAAAGCGGTTCCTGCGGTGAGGGACAGGGCAATCAAGAGCGTGGAACCAATACCGGGATTAATAATGGCATTTCTCAATCCAAAAGAAATACCGATAGCTTGGATGAAACCAAGAATTACTGTTCCATAACGGACATACTCGGTAATTTTCTTACGGCCTTCGGGCCCTTCTTTAGCCAGTCTTTCCAGGGCCGGTACAACGACAGTCAACAACTGCATGATGATAGAGGAGTTAATATACGGGGTTATACTCATAGCAAAAATTGAGAAATTCTTAAAAGCACCGCCGGAGATAACATCAAAGAAACCTAATAACTGTCCCTGGGCAATTAAATCGGCAATTACCTGTTTATTAATCCCCGGAACCGGTACATGGACCCCAATCCTAAAGACTATGAGCATAAGCAGGGTAAAGGTTATTTTCCGCCGCAGGTCACCAAGTTTCCAGGAGCTTCTTAATACCTCTATCACCTAAATCACCTCTACTTGACCGCCGGCCGCGGTAATCTTATCGGCTGCAGTTTTAGAGAAACTCTGGGCTTTTACTGTTAGGGCCTTGGTGATTTCCCCATTGCCGAGAACCTTAACACCATCGCGTACGTTTTTCACGAGCCCGGATTCGACTAAAACTTCAGGAGTTACCACTGCACCGTTTTCAAAGCGGTCCTCCAAATCCTTGAGGTTGATTACTACAAATTCTTTCTTAAATATATTTGTGAACCCGCGTTTGGGCATACGGCGCTGCAATGGTGTTTGACCGCCTTCAAAAGCTGGGCCTTTTCCACCGCCGGCACGGGCCTTCTGTCCTTTATGACCACGGCCAGCTGTTTTACCCAGGCCAGAGCCGATCCCCCGCCCTTTTCTTACAGCAGTATGCCTTGAACCTGGGGCCGGTTGTAATTCATGGAGTTTCATCTGTTACACCTCCTTCTTGTCACTGAGCCACTTCTTCTACAGCTAACAAGTGTTCCACTTTCCGGATCTTACCACGAAGAGCAGGAGTATCTTCGTGGATAACACTCTGATATGTTTTTCTGAGGCCCAAGGATTTTACAGTCTCACGCACAGTATCATTGGAACCGATAACACTCTTTTTCAGGGTTATTTTCAATTTAGCCATCGTGTGTGTCCCCCTAACCTAAGAGTTCTTCTACGGATTTACCGCGCAATCTTGCTACTTCCTCGACCCGCTTCAGACTCTTTAATCCTTCTAAGGTAGCTCTCACCATATTGTTAGCATTATTAGAGCCTAAAGACTTTGTCAGGATGTCCCTTACACCTGCCAGCTCCAGCACGGCACGTACAGGTCCACCCGCAATAACACCAGTACCTTCAGACGCAGGTTTCATAATAACACTGCCTGCGCCAAAGCGTCCCAACACTTCATGGGGAATGGTTGTTCCCACCAGTGGTACGCTAATCAAGTTCTTTTTGGCATCCTCTATACCTTTACGGATAGCCTCAGGCACTTCTGTAGCCTTACCCAAACCGGCCCCAACATGGCCTTTGCCATCACCCACTACAACTAAGGCACTAAAGCTAAAACGACGTCCACCTTTAACAACTTTCGCTACACGGTTAATATAGACAACTTTTTCACTTAATTCCATGTTGCTTGTGTCTATTTTTGCCATTCTTTTCCCTCCTTTGGCCGGTAAATTTAGAATTGCAGACCGCCCTCACGGGCGCCTTCAGCCACAGCCTTCACTCGGCCGTGATACAGGTTACCGCCACGATCAAATACCACGTTCGTGATGCCTTTTTCGATGGCCTTCTTAGCCAAGAGTTCCCCTACCTTTTTAGCAGCATCAATATTGCCACCGTATGCAATTTGATCTTTGATACCAGCCTCAAGCGTAGATGCTGAAACAAGGGTTACTCCCTTTACATCATCAATGAGTTGTGCGTACATGTGCTTCAAACTTCTATATACAGCCAGTCTGGGGCGCTCAGGGGTTCCTTGAATACGCTTGCGAATTCTCAAGTGTTTCTTTTGGCGGATTTTTTTACGATCGGGTTTTGTAATCAACGAGTTTCACTCCCTTCCGATACGACTTAGTCAAAAGGCCATTTTTCTACTTCTTCTTACCGCCTTTACCGCCTGTCTTACCAACTTTACGGCGAATAACTTCATTATCATACTTAATCCCTTTGCCTTTATAGGGCTCAGGCTCACGTACGGCCCGAATATTAGCAGCCAACATACCTACTTTTTCTTTATCTGCACCCTTAACAATAATTTTGTTAGGTGCCGGTACTTCTATCTCCAGCCCTGCCTCAGGTTCGATTTCCACAGGATGGGAATAACCTACAGTCAGCACAAGTTTATTCCCTTGTTTGGCTGCCCGGTAGCCCACTCCAACCAGTTCTAAGCCCTTCTGATAACCCTTGGTAACCCCTTCAACCATATTGGCCACCAGGGTTCTGGTTAGTCCGTGCAAGGATTTATGGTTTTTCTCATCACTGGGACGGGTAACGATAATTTTCCCATCGTTAAGCTCTATGTGGATATCCTTATGCAGGGTTCTCGTAAGTACCCCTTTAGGTCCTTTCACAGTAATATGATTGTTATCAATTTTTACATCTACGCCAGCAGGTACTGCAATGGGTAGTTTACCTATTCTTGACATGTTCACACCTCCCGAGCAAAACTTATATTTTGACTTACCCAGTCTAATTCTCTTCTTGCTTTGGAAAGCTTTAGGAGGCAGTTACCTCAGCTTACCAGACGTAACAAATTACTTCCCCACCAAGGCCCCGTTTTCTCGCTTCTTTATCAGTCATGACCCCCTGGGAAGTAGAAATTATGGCTATGCCTAAGCCACCTAACACACGGGGCACCTGATCTTTCTTCGCGTAGACACGTAATCCGGGTTTACTGATACGCTTTAACCCAGTTATCACTTTTTCTTTGTTAGGACCATACTTAAGATAAAGTCTTAACACACCTTGTTTACCATCTTCAATCATCTCGTAATCTTTGATGAGCCCCTCTGATTTAAGGATCTCCGCCAAAGTTAACTTCATCTTTGAAGCGGGAATCTCAACTTTCTCATGGTGAACAGAGTTGGCGTTTCTAATCCTTGTAAGAAAATCTGCAATTGGATCAGTCATTACCATATTTTAACGACCCCCTTCCTATGTCTAAACTTACCAACTGGCTTTGGTAACACCGGGAATTTGTCCTTCATAAGCCAGCTCACGGAAGCAGATACGACACATGCCGAACTTCCGCATGTAAGCATGGGGACGACCACAAATTTTACATCTATTATAAGCCCGCGTGCTAAACTTGGGTGTCCTTTGCTGCTTATTGATCATGGATTTCTTTGCCACACGATTCCCTCCTTAATTAAAGATTTAGTGCCTTACTTTTCAGCAAAAGGCATACCCAACAATCTGAGGAGTTCTTTTGCCTCTTCGTCAGTCTTGGCAGTGGTAACAAAGACGATATCCATTCCGCGAATCTGGTCGACCTTGTCGTATTCTATTTCCGGAAAAATTAGTTGTTCTTTTAGGCCTAATGTATAATTGCCACGTCCGTCAAAACCTTTTGGCGAAACACCTCTGAAATCACGAACCCTGGGCAAGGCCACGTTAAAAAGTTTGTCAACGAAATCATACATTCTTTCATTTCTTAATGTTACTTTGGTGCCGATAGGAACCCCGGCTCGGAGTTTAAAGGCAGCAATAGACTTCTTAGCCCGGGTGATGATGGGTTTCTGCCCAGTGATCGCCCTTAAATCAGCTACTGCACCATCCAGAGCTTTGGGGTTCTGTACTGCTTCTCCCACGCCTATATTTACAACAACTTTCTCCAGCTTGGGAATTTCCATGACATTTTTATAGTTAAACTTCTGCATCATCAGAGGAGCAACTTCTTTTATATATTTCTCCTTCATTCTTGCCATGTCTCGAACCTCCCTTCCGGTCAATTATTTGTCGAACTGTTCACCGCACTGGTTACAGATTCTAACTTTCTGACCATCAGCCAATATCTTTTTATTTATACGCACCGGTTCTTTGCATTTACTGCAGTAGATCATCACATTAGAACTGGCAATGGGGGCTTCTTTCTCCACAATTCCCCCCTGAGGCATTTTTTGCGTCGGTTTAGTGTGCCGTTTGACTATATTTACACCCTCAACGATCACCTTGCTTTTCTCGGGATCTACGCTCAAGACTTTTCCTCTTTTTCCGGCATCTTTACCTGTGATAACCTGAACCATATCGCCTTTTTTGACATGAACCTTGGGTTTTGTCATTTAGTTCACCTCCAGCGGTAGATTACCTTGCAAAGGTCTTGTTTTTAACTTTGGCTTACAATACTTCTGGTGCCAGAGATATTATCTTCATATATTCTTTTTCACGGAGTTCACGAGCAACAGGTCCAAATATACGGGTACCTCTGGGGCTTTTGTCATCCTTGATAATTACAGCGGCGTTTTCATCGAAACGGATATAAGAACCGTCTGGTCTTCTAATGGCATCTTTTGTGCGTACAACGACGGCTTTTACGACGTCACCTTTCTTGACAACGCCACCAGGTGTTGCTTCTTTAACAGAGGCAATAATCACATCACCGACGGAGGCATAACGGCGATAGGAACCGCCTAATGCACGGATACACATGAGAAGCTTGGCACCACTATTATCAGCAACTTTAAGAGTTGTTTGTTGTTGAATCACTGTCCGAACCTCCTTTCAGGACTTATCTACAATCCTGTTTTAAACCACGGGGGCTTTCTCTAGAATCTCAGCAACCCGCCAGCGCTTATCCTTACTTAAGGGGCGAGTCTCCACAATTTTAACCTTATCGCCCACTTTACAGGCATTTTCTTCATCGTGGGCTTTATACTTCTTAGTTCTCTTGATGATTTTATTATACATGGGATGTCTGACACTGTTTTCTATAGCAACGACTACGGTTTTATCCATTTTGTCGCTAACCACGATGCCTATCATACTTTTGCGCATTCCTCTTTCCAAAACGAATACCTCCTTTACAAAAGCTTACCCAGGTCTTACCACTTATTGTCCTTTAATTTCCTTTTCCCGGAGGACAGTTTGGGTCCGGGCGATGGTTTTTCGGACTTCCCTAATACGCATAGGGTTTTCTAACTGACCGGTGGCAAGCTGGAAGCGCAAGTTAAAAAGCTCTTCTTTAAGTTCACCGATTTTACGGGTTAATTCATCCTTGGTTAAATCGCGGAGATTTTTAGCTTTCACTTGCTTCACCACCCATTTCCTCACGTTTTACAAATTTGGTTTTGATGGGCAGCTTATGGGAGGCTAAACGCAGGGCTTCGCGTGCTACCGCTTCATCGACACCAGCCAACTCAAACATAACGCGACCCGGCTTAACGACTGCTACCCAATATTCAGGGGAACCTTTACCGCTACCCATACGTGTTTCAGCAGGTTTAGCAGTGATAGGCTTATCGGGGAAAATTTTGATCCATACCTTACCGCCACGTCTAATATATCTGGTCATGGCTATACGTGCAGCCTCAATCTGACGGTTCGTGATCCAGCCGTGTTCCAGGGCCTGCAGACCATATTCTCCGTAAGAAACAGTATTGCCGCGCGTAGCTTTACCCTTCATAACACCGCGGTGCGGACGGCGGAATTTCACTCTCTTAGGCACTAGCATTGTTGTTTTCCTCCTTCCTGTTTTTCAGTTCAGGAAGTACTTCTCCTTTATAAATCCATACTTTAACACCAATTTTACCGTAAGTGGTATTGGCCTCAGCAAAACCATAGTCTATGTCTGCCCGTAAAGTATGAAGAGGAACCTTTCCTTCACTGTACCATTCAGTACGAGCAATTTCTGCACCGGCTAAACGGCCGGAACAGGACACTTTAATTCCCTGGGCCCCTAAACGCATGGTACGGGAAACCGCTTGCTTCATGGCCCTGCGGAAAGCAACCCTTTTCACCAGTTGCGCAGCAATACTTTCAGCCACCAACTGGGCATCTAACTCGGGCTTTTTCACTTCAATAATGTTTACATTAACCTTCTTACCGGTCATTTTTTCCAGGGTCTTTCTCAGTGCTTCCACTTCGGCACCACCTCGGCCGATAACAATACCGGGTTTTGCTGTCTTAATGGATACTTTGACCCGGTTGGCAGCGCGCTCTATTAAAACACCGGAAATTCCGGCCTGGAACAGTTTTTCCTTAATGTAATCACGGATTTTAATATCCTCATGAAGAAGGTCTGCGTAATTCTTGTCAGCATACCAGTTGCTGTCCCAGTCACGGATAATACCGACACGTAATCCTTTTGGATGTACCTTCTGACCCACTAATTATCCCTCCTTCTTTTCGCTGACCACTACTGTAACGTGACTGGTACGTCTCCTAATTAAGTCAGCACGGCCCATAGCTCTAGGCATTACTCTTTTCAAAGAAGGCCCTACATCAACGTAAGCTTCCTTAACATAGAGTTTATCGGCATCCATTTCATAGTTATGCTCAGCATTGGCCACTGCAGATTTCAGTACCTTGGCAATGGGTGCAGTAGCCTTGTGTGGTGTAAATCTTAAAATGGCAAAGGCTTCTCTGACATCCTTTCCCCGGATGAGATCAATGACCTGACGGGCTTTCCGGGGAGAAATACGAATATATTTAGCAATCGCTTTGGCTTGCATGAAAGTACCTCCTCTCCCGGAATTTATTTTAAAGCAGTAGAACGCTCAGTATGAGCTCCGTGCCCTTTAAATGTCCTTGTTGGAGCAAACTCGCCCAGCTTATGACCTACCATGTCTTCTGTGATATAGACAGGCACATGTTTACGACCATCATAAACTGCTATGGTATGCCCAATCATTTGCGGGAAAATTGTGGAACGCCGTGACCAGGTCTTAATGACTCTTTTTTCATTGGTACTGTTCATCTTTTCTATCTTCTTTAAAAGGTGTTCATCAATAAAAGGACCCTTTTTCAATGATCTGCCCATTTATTTGCCTCCTTTCCAAACGGTTATCGTTAATTATTTCTTACGAGGCTTCACAATAAACTTATCAGTAGGATTCTTCTTCTTCCGGGTTTTGCCTCCGATGGCAGGCTTACCCCAGGGTGTAACAGGGGTCTTCCGTCCAATGGGAGAACGACCTTCACCACCGCCATGGGGATGATCTACTGGGTTCATGACCACACCACGGTTGGTGGGTCTGATCCCCATCCAACGAGCCCGTCCGGCCTTGCCGATAGTAATATTTTCATGATCCAGGTTCCCAACCTGACCAATAGTGGCTTTACAATTGATATGGACCAGTCTGACTTCACCCGAAGGCATCCGAATCGAGGCATAGTTATTTTCTTTAGCCATAAGCTGAGCGGCTGCTCCTGCGGCTCTTACCAGCTGGCCGCCTTTTTGGGGCTTTAATTCAATGTTATGAATGATGGTACCTACAGGAATATTGGCCAGGGGCAGGGCATTGCCTACTTTAATGTCTGCATCAGGGCCGGAAATAACCTTGTCTCCAACCTTCAAACCATTGGGAGCCAGAATGTATCTCTTTTCACCATCTACATAGTGCAGAAGTGCAATATTGGCGGAGCGGTTGGGGTCATATTCGATGGTAGCAACTTTGGCGGGAATACCATCCTTATCCCGTTTAAAATCGATAATACGATATAAACGTTTATGTCCACCACCCCGGTGCCGTACAGTAAGTCTCCCTACATTGTTACGTCCGGAGTGCTTTTTCAAAGGTTCAACCAGTGATTTTTCCGGTTTATTGGTAGTAATTTCTTCAAAGGTAGAAACGGTCATCTGCCTTCTACCAGGGGATGTTGGCTTAAATTTTTTAACCGGCATTTTTTTCCCTCCCTTACGCAAGTCTAAGACTAGCCTTCAAAAATCGGCAGCCTTTCACCAGGTTTAAGGGTAACTATGGCTTTCTTCCAGCTAGAAGTCTTGCCCACATATTTACCCATTCTTTTTGGTTTGCCTTTTACAATCAGGGTTTTAACATCGACCACATTAACCTTAAAAATAGCTTCTACAGCATGCTTAATTTCAATCTTGTTAGCATTTTTGTCAACTTCAAAGGTGTACTTGTTTTCTTCCATAAGGTTAGTGGTTTTTTCAGTAACAACAGGCTTGATGAGTACCTCATGGGGATTACGCATTAGGCCCACACCTCCTCAACTTTAGCAATGGCATCTTTAGTGATAATCAATTTATCGTGTTTGAGAAGGTCGTATACATTGATACCGTCGGCAGCTAAAGGCTTCACCCCGGCAATGTTTCTAGCAGACTTTTCCACATTAGCCTCATTGTCCACAGTGACAATTAATGCCTTCTTATCTACTTTAAGATTGTTCAGCACCTGTACCATTTCTTTAGTCTTGGGGGCTGCAAAGGTAAGGTTATCCAAAACAATAAGATCCCCTGTATTCACTTTCGAAGACAGAACAGATTTTATAGCCAGACGTCTTTTTTTTCGGGGAATAGAGTAGGAATAATCACGGGGTTTGGGTCCAAACACAATTCCACCTTTGCGCCATAGGGGTGAACGGATTGTACCTGCACGAGCGCGTCCTGTACCCTTTTGACGCCAGGGTTTCCGCCCACCGCCACGCACTTCTGCTCTGGTCTTGGTTGAATGGGTACCCCTGCGCAGGCTGGCCAACTGCATAACGACGGCTTCGTGCACAACTTCCTCATTGGGCTCGATACCAAAAATTTCATCATTTAATTCCATTTCGCCGACTTGTGCACCTTGCATATTGTATATCGCAACTTTAGGCATCCTATGTTCCTCCTTTCCATCAAGTACTAAGCTTTAACCGAGCTCTTGATGGTTACCAGACTCTTCTTAGGACCGGGGACTGCCCCTCTCACTAAGAGTAAATTACGCTCTGGATCCACTTTAACCACCAGCAGCTTTTGAATTGTTACTTGTTCTCTACCCAGACGGCCAGGTAGTTTACGGCCCAGGAATACGCGAGCCGGACCTTTTGCTCCTAAAGAACCGGGGCGACGATGATATTTAGAACCATGTTTCATGGGTCCACGGTGAAAACCATGGCGCTTAATACCGCCGGCAAATCCCTTTCCTTTAGTTAAACCGGTGACATCCACCCATTCTCCGGCAGAAAAAACGTCTGCTTTAATTTCCTGGCCTAAATTATATGCATTGATATCATCGACTCTAAATTCTTTGAGGTAACGCAGGGGTTTAATTTGTCCTTTAGCAAAGTGTCCTTTGAGCGGCTTGTTCAGGTCTTGTTCTTTTACTTCACCAAAGCCGACTTGAATCGCATTGTATCCATCGTTCTCAACAGTTTTTTTCTGTACAACTACACAAGGCCCCGCTTCAATGACTGTGACCGGGATGGCCTTGCCTGTTTCGTCAAATATCTGGGTCATACCCAACTTGGTACCCAATATAGCTTTCACTTTTGCCACCTCCTAGTAAACCTTCGGTAGTCTCTTTCATAATAAAACATAAAGAAACCCTATCCGCGGGTTTATTTTCTTTCTATAATTTAATCTCGATATCAACTCCGGCAGGTAAATCCAAACCCATGAGGGCATCTACCGTTTTGGGAGTTGGGTCTATAATATCGATCAAACGCTTATGAGTTCTCATTTCAAACTGTTCGCGCGAATCTTTGTTTACGTGAGGAGACCGTAAAATCGTATAAACGTTCCGCTCCGTGGGCAGCGGGATGGGTCCAGCCACGGATGCCCCTGTGCGCTTTGCTGTCTCTACAATTTTTTCGGCTGATTGATCAAGAATTTTATGATCAAAAGCCTTCAGTCTGATTCTAATCTTTTGTTGTTTTGCCATAGGATAACCTCCCTCCTAGTCGCCCGATTTATTATTTTACGGACATTCTCCGCGGAAATTCCCTTACTCCAGAGAAGAACAACGCTCTCGGGTGTGTCACGTCTGTTTCAGCAACCTTCCACTTCATCGCATGTCAGCCACACTCTTATAATTATATTAAAATATGGTGCTTTCCACAATATCTAACTTTTGTCAGATCGCAAAAATAGTAAGTAGCGATGAAGGGAGAAAGGGACACTGGTCCCTTCTTCCCCCACCTCTACAGTCATTTGTTAGTTGTAGTGCCTTAGCAATACCAGACTAGTTGTCTCCGCACCTTCGCCGCGGGTAGCGGGCAGCGGGTATCGGGGAACGTTATTAGGTATTACTCTATAATATTGGATACAACACCGGCTCCTACTGTACGGCCACCTTCACGG
>CAZWTM010000046.1:0-20415 GCA_964637385.1 uncultured Peptococcaceae bacterium | reverse complement strand
TAATATATTGTATTCAAAAAATCATATTAAGAAAGAATCCTCATAATACAAATAATAATACATAATACATACGTAAAAACAATTGACTTGCTAGTAAACTGTAATCTATAATGTGAAACAACAAAGCTAATACAGGCGAGATTAATTCCAACTGTATTATAACAATTAAAATAATTAAAAATACAAAGCAAAGGCGCTTTTATTTCGGGAACTCTGGCTCTTAAAAGTCAGCAGACCAGAAGATAAAAGCGCCTTTCACTTAACTATAAAATTACATTCAATACAGATAACAGAGTAGTTGCTGTATTTGAGGGCAAAGACGCTTTAACAAGAGGAAAAGAACTGGAAACGGTGATTTTCCTGCCAGTTAAAGCGTCTTTTTCTATATCTATTATTTTATTTAAAAGGATAGGAGGAAATGACGATGAGACAGGTAGCGATCTATGGAAAAGGCGGGATTGGTAAATCGACGACGACACAGAATACCGTGGCTGCCCTGGCTGAGGCTGGGAAGAAAGTAATGGTGGTGGGCTGTGACCCTAAAGCCGACTCTACCAGATTACTGCTGCACGGGTTGTGTCAGAAAACGGTAATGGATACCTTACGGGACGAGGGGGAAGACATTGATTTAGAAGATATCATGAAACCGGGTTTTAAAGGTGTAAAATGTGTAGAATCGGGTGGACCCGAGCCCGGAGTGGGTTGTGCAGGGCGTGGTATTATCACATCCATTAATTTGTTAGAGTCATTAAACGCATATGACAAGGATCTGGATTATGTCTTCTATGATGTACTGGGTGATGTGGTTTGTGGCGGTTTCGCCATGCCTATCCGGGAAGGAAAAGCGGAGGAAATATACATTGTAGCTTCAGGAGAACTCATGGCCCTTTATGCTGCCAATAACATCGCCAAAGGCATTCAAAAATATGCCAAATCAGGGAAAGTGCGGCTGGGTGGTATCATCTGCAACAGCCGGAAGGTTGATAATGAATATGAATTGCTGAAAGCTTTTGCCGAGGAAATCGGTTCCCAACTGATTCATTTCGTGCCCCGCGACAATATTGTCCAGCGAGCCGAAATCAACAAGAAAACTGTAATAGACTTTGACAAGGATTGCAACCAGGCTAATGAGTACCGGAAATTGGCCAAGGCCATCGATGAAAACAGGATGTTTGTCATTCCTAAACCCATGACCCAGGACCGCCTGGAAGAACTAATGATGCAGTACGGTTTTCTTGACGCCATAGCGTAAGGAGGGGTGAACTAATGATAATGATCAGGGCCATTGTTAGACCGGAAAAAACTAATACCATTCTGGCTGAGCTAAACAGCGCCGGGTTTCCTGCCGTTACAAAAATAGATGTGGTAGGACGGGGTAAACAGAAAGGAGTCAGAATTGGGGATGTGATTTATGATGAGATACCTAAAGAAATGCTGATGATGGTAGTAAGGGATGAAGACAAGGAAGATGTGATAAATATTATTCTTAAATACGCTAAAACCGGAGAAAAAGGCAATTACGGTGACGGAAAAATTTTCGTTAGTCCTGTAGAAGAAGTGTACACCATCAGCAGCGGCAAAAAGGGTCTCTAAGGGGTGGCCGTTATGAAAGAAGTTATGGCTATCATCCGCATGAATAAGGTAAATATTACCAAGAAGGCTCTGGCCGAAGCGGGGATAAGTTCTATGACCGCAAGGAAGGTATTGGGGCGGGGCAAAATGGTTAATGTTCACTCCATTATTGATGAACTGGCTGCACCGGAAGAGGTGGCAGGCAAAATTGCCGAAGGTTTAGCCCAGGGGAGCAGGCTGATACCCAAGAGAATGCTGAATATTATCGTACCTGATGACCAGGTACAGAAAGTAATTGAGACTATTATTAAAGTCAATCAGGAAGGCCACAGCGGCGACGGCAAAATCTTTGTTCTGCCCATCCTGGATGTAGTAAGGGTCAGAACGGGTGAACGTGGTATAGATGCAATCTAAGCATTGGAGGGTTGAAACATGGCAGTAAACGAAAAAATGCTGGAGAAGATACTGGATCAGTATCCGGCTAAGGTAAAAAGAAATCGTAAGAATCACATTTTAATTAAAGATTCCTCCGTAGATAACCAGGAGATTGAAGCCAATACCAGGACAATACCGGGTATCATCACTAACCGCGGCTGTGCCTTTGCCGGGTGTAAAGGGGTGGTGCTGGGTCCTTTAAAGGATATGGTCCATATTGTGCATGGTCCCATAGGGTGTGCCTACTATACCTGGGGTACCCGCCGCAACAAAGCCAAGAGTGAAGAAGGAAAAAAGAATTACCTCAATTATTGCGTTTCCACGGATATGCAGGAAAGTGATATCGTTTTTGGCGGGGAAAAAAAATTGGCCAAAGTTATTGATGAAGTGGTGGAAATCTTTAAACCCAATGCCATCACTGTTTCTGCCACTTGCCCTGTGGGGCTGATCGGGGACGATTTGGCTGCAGTGGCCAAAGCAGCTGAAAAAAGACACGGCATCAAAGTACTGGCTTTCAATTGTGAAGGCTATAAAGGAGTCAGTCAATCTGCCGGTCACCATATTGCCAACAACGGCCTCATGGAGAAAGTTATCGGACAGGGGGAAATGGAGAAGGCTCCTGCCAAGTATGCCATCAATCTCCTGGGAGAATACAACATTGGCGGAGACGGCTGGGAGATTCAAAGGGTCCTGGAGGAGATAGGTTATCATGTGATTTCCGTGATGACAGGGGATGGTTCTTACGAAGAATTAAAAAACGCCCATGTGGCGGAGTTGAACCTGGTCCAATGTCATCGTTCTATCAACTATATAGCGGAAATGCTGGAGACAAAATACGGTACGCCCTGGCTAAAAGTTAACTTTATTGGGATTCAGAGCACTATTGATTCTCTGAGAAATATGGCCCTCTATTTTGACGACCCTGATTTGCTGCAGAAGACGGAAGAGGTTATTGCCAGGGAACTGGCCCGGATTCAACCGGTGATGGACCAGTACAGAAAAATTTGCCAGGGGAAAACAGCTTTCTGCTTTGTAGGGGGGTCCCGGGGACATCATTACCAGGGGTTGTTTGCGGAATTAGGCATTGAGACGGTGCTCGCCGGTTATGAGTTTGCCCACCGTGATGATTATGAGGGCAGACAGGTTATCCCCTTTATAAAGCCTGATGCGGACTCCAAAAACATACCTGACCTTCAGGTGGTCCCTGATGAAAAGCATTTCAGGCTGAAAATATCCCCGGCCAAGATGGAAGAACTGAAGGCGAGAATTCCCCTGAGCCATTATTCAGGAATGATTACAGAAATGAAAGATGGCAGCATTATTGTGGACGATCTAAATCATTATGAAACGGAAGAATTTATCAAGCTGTTAAAACCTGATATTTTTGCCTCCGGTATTAAAGATAAATATGTGGTACAGAAAATGGGCATTCCGTCCAAACAGCTTCATTCCTATGATTACAGCGGTCCCTACGCAGGTTTTAACGGTGCCGTAAAATTTGCCGAAGATGTGAGCATGGCTTTTGCCTCTCCCGCCTGGAATTTCATAGCGCCGCCATGGAAACATGAACCATTACTGGAAGGAACAATCGGAGAAGGAGTGTCGTAATATGCTGGACAGTACACCAAAAGAAATAATAGAACGCAGCAGCGGAGGGGTTATCAACCCGGCGAAAACCTGTCAGCCTATCGGTGCCATGTATGCGGCGCTGGGTATTCATAAGTGCCTTCCTCACAGCCATGGGTCCCAGGGCTGCTGTTCTTATCACCGGATGCACCTGACCAGGCACTTCCGTGACCCCATTATGGCTTCTACCAGTTCTTTCACAGAAGGTGCCTCTGTTTTCGGGGGTGGCAGTAATCTAAAAACTGCTATTAAAAATGTATTTACCATTTATAAACCCGATGTAATAGCCATTCATACCACTTGTTTATCAGAAACTATAGGCGATGATATCCCCAGTATTATCCGTACTGCAGAAATCCCGGAAGGGAAGCTGGTCATCCATGCTAATACCCCCAGTTATGTGGGTTCCCATATCACCGGTTTTTCCAACATGACTAAAGGTATGGTGAATTACCTGGCGAAAGCCAGCGGGAATAAGAAAAAGGAACAGGTGAACATCATACCTGGTTTTGTTAACCCCGCTGATATGAGAGAAATAAAGAGAATGCTTAAGTTAATGGGAATAAAATTCATTATGTTTCCTGATACCTCTGGCGTAGTAGATTCCCCCATGACCGGGGAGTTTACCATGTACCCCAGGGGAGGGACGAAAGTGGAAGACCTGGTAGATACGGGGAATTCCAAGCAGACCATAGCTCTGGGCAGTTTTGCTTCGGCTGATGCCGCTTTCCTCCTGGAGAAAAAATGTAATGTACCTGCCAGAGTATTGAAAACACCTATCGGGATTAAGGCTACGGATAATTTGCTAATGATACTGCGCAAACAATTTGTAAAAGAAGTTCCCTATGAATTGGAAGAGGAAAGGGGACAACTGGTGGATATTATGACGGATACCCACTTTCACTTTCATGGAAAAAAAGTGGCTATTTTTGGCGACCCCGACATCGTTCTCTCTTTAACAGAATTTGTTCTGAGTTTAGGAATGCAGCCCATTCATGTATTGACAGGTACTCCTGGTACTGCCTTCGAAAAGGAAATAAGCGAAATGTTAGCACAAGCCGGAATAGAAGGAAGAGTAAAAGCAGCCGGAGATCTCTTTACCCTGCACCAGTGGATAAAGAATGAACCTGTACACTTATTAATTGGCAATACCTATGGAAAGTATATTGCCAGAGCGGAAGATATTCCCTTTGTGCGTATAGGATTCCCTATCCTGGACAGGAGTGTTCATAGCTATCTCCCTATTGTCGGCTATAAAGGGGCTATGCGCATAATTGAAATGATCAGCAGCGCCCTCCTGGACAGAACAGACCGCGATGCTGCCGATGAGGATCTGGAGTTAGTGATGTAATGTGAATACGGGAAAATGGACGTGATAATATGCTGGATTTGGCCATCGAGGAAAGAAAGGATTTTGTTTATACCAAAAGTAAACAACGTAAAGCTTTAAAGTGTGATACAGACAGTATTTCCGGAGCGGTAAGTCAAAGGGCCTGTGTGTATTGTGGAGCCAGGGTTGTTCTCAATCCTATCACGGATGCTGTTCATCTGGTACATGGTCCTATTGGCTGTGCCAGCTATACCTGGGACATCCGGGGAAGCCTGAGCAGTGGCTCAGAACTGTATCGTAACAGTTTTTCTACGGATTTGAAAGAACAGGATGTAATTTTTGGCGGGGAAAAGAAGCTGACAAAAGCCATTGAAGAACTTGTACAGAAATACAGGCCCAGGTTAGTTTTTGTCTACTCAACCTGTGTTGTGGGCGTGATAGGTGATGATTTAGAAGCTGTATGCCGGGCCATGGCGGCAAAACATAATATCGAAATTATTCCTGTCCAGTCCAGCGGTTTTGTGGGGAATAAATCCATGGGCTACCGCGCTGCCTGTGACAGCCTCCTGCGGCTGATCGAGCCCCGGCGGAGGCAGAAAATCGTGAAGAGAAAGAATTGTCTCAACTTACTGGGTGATTTCAACCTGGCGGGTGAAACCTGGATTATTAAGGAATATCTGAACCGCATGGGGTTAGCGCTTAATGTGGCCTTTACCGGTGATGCCAAATACGAGACTTTAAAGACTGCCACCCAGGCTTCACTTAATATTGTCCAGTGTGCCGGTTCTATGATGTACCTGGCCAAAAAAATTGAGGAAAAGTATGGAATACCATTTCTCCGGGTTTCTTTTGTGGGCATTGAGGATACAGTGGAATCCTTACGCAGGATAGCCAAGGCATTTAATGACCAGTCGGTTTACGAAAAAACAGAAGAACTTATCGCGGTCGAAATGGAAAAAACCATACCGGTTATCCAGGAATATGGCAAGGCTCTCCAGGGTAAGAAAGCCGCTGTCTATGTGGGGGGTGGATTTAAGGCCATTTCCCTCATCAAACAGTTTAAGGAGTTGGGTATTGAAGTTGTCATGATTGGTACCCAAACGGGGGGACCGGAAGATTATGCAGCTATAAATGACCTGGTGGAAGAAGGTACAGTGATCCTGGATGATGCCAATCCGGCAGAAATCGAAAGATTTACTTTGGAAAAAGGAGCTCATCTCTTGGTAGGTGGGGTTAAGGAAAGGCCGCTGGCCTATAAATTGGGGCTAGCCTTTATTGACCATAACCATGACCGGAAACATCCTTTATGCGGGTTTGACGGGGCAGTAAATTTTGCCCGGGAAGTATACTCTACGGTTTGCTCCCCCGTCTGGAAATATGTCTAAGGTGTGGTGCTTTCATGAGTGAAACAAATACTCACTTCCGCAATGTTAATGAAAATCCCTGTAATATGTGCATGCCTATGGGAGGAATTCTGGCCTTAAAAGGTATTGAAAAAACCATGGTCATTATCCATGGTTCCCAAGGCTGCAGCACTTATATGCGCAGGCATATCTCTGAACATTTCAATGAACCTGTCGATGTGGCTTCTTCTTCCCTCAATGAGAAAGGTACTGTGTACGGGGGGGAGGAAAACCTGAAAAAAGGGCTGGATAACCTTAGAAAGGTCTATCACCCGGATTTCATAGGTATTCTCACCACCTGCCTGGCAGAAACCATTGGTGAGGATATTGAAAGAATTGCCCAGGAATATGTGAGAGAAAGGGACCTGTCCCAAGATTTAGTGGTAGCTGTTCCTACGCCTGGTTATGGTGGTACTCATACCGAGGGATATTTTCTTACGATAAGAAGAATAGTTGCCAAACTGGCTAAGAAGACGCAAAAACACAGCCGGATTAATGTAATCATCCCTAATATCAGCCCTGCTGATATTAGGGAGCTTAAAAGGATATTGAGCCTGATGGATATTGGCTATATTCTTTTACCCGATGTTTCCGATACGTTAGACGCTCCTTATTCCAGGTTGTACCACAAAATTCCCGAAGGGGGTACCCCTCTTGCCCACATCAGGGCAATGTCAGGAGCCGTGGCTACGGTGGAACTGGGCATAACCGTCGACGACAGCCTTTCCGCGGGAAAATACCTGGAAGAGGAATACGGTGTTCCCCTCTATAGACTTCCCCTACCCATGGGCATAGAAAATACAGACCTGTTTCTAAGGACGCTGGGAGAGATAACAGGGAAAGGTGTCCCCAAAGTCCTGGAACTGGAGCGGGGCAGGCTCCTGGACAGTATGATTGATTCCCACAAGTATAACTTTCAGGGAAGATGCGCTGTCTTTGGGGAAACGGAACTGGTCTACGCCATATCCACTACCTGTCTGGAAAACGGTATTTTCCCTGCTGTAATTGCCACGGGCAGCAGGAATGAGAGGCTGGGTGCGCTGCTGGCCAAATCTCTGCAGGAAGGGGGCAGTAATTATGTTCTCCTCAATGACACAGATTTTGCCCATATCCGGGAGCAGTGCAAAATAATGAAGGTTAACCTGGCTATAGGCAGTTCCGAAGGCCGGTATTTGACGGAAAGAGAAGGGATACCCCTGGTGAGAGTGGGCTTTCCAGTCCACGACCAGGTAGGAGGCCAGCGTATCCTGTCCCTGGGTTACCAGGGAACCATGGCTTTTTTAGACCGTATCACCAATACCCTGCTGGACAATAAACATCAAAATTATCGCTCTTCTCTTTACCGGAAATATTTTGTCGGCTAGTAAAGCTAATAACAGGACTGAGGTGAGGAACGTGCAATGCTCATGCAAACGAAACATAGACAATAATACCGACAGTAGTAACAGTAAACATCCTTGTTACTCTTTTGATGCACAGCATAAATACGCCAGGCTCCATCTACCGGTAGCGCCACACTGCAATATCAGCTGTAATTACTGTAATCGAAAATTTGACTGTTTACATGAAAGCCGGCCAGGGGTAACCAGTGAAATATTAAATCCAATGGAAGCTTTACTGAGATTCCAAAAAGTTAAGGAAAGAATAGAGAATCTTAGCGTAGTTGGGATAGCCGGACCTGGTGATGCATTAGCTAACTGGGCAAGTGTAAGAAAAACTATCGACTTGATTCAAAAGTCAGACCCTGACATACTTTTTTGTTTATCCACTAACGGGTTAATGCTCCCTGAGTATGCCGCAGAAATAATTGGACTGGGTTTAAAACATGTAACGGTTACTGTAAACTGCCTGGATCAGGAAATTGGGGCAAAAATTTATGAATTTGTAAACTATAAGGGCAGTCGTTACTGGGGTAAAGAAGCAGCACAGATTCTAATCGGTAACCAACTGGAGGGTATTGCTTACCTTTCACACCACGGTGTACTGGTGAAAGTAAATATAGTCATGGTTGAAGGTATCAATGATCATCATGTTCCCGACATTGTTAGAAAAGTGAGAGATTTGGGAGCCTTCATGACCAACATTATGCCTCTCATTCCCGCTAAGGGAAGTAGTTTTGAGCATTACCCTGAGACTAATATTATCAAACTCAACGAAATGAGAAAAAAATGTCAAACTGACCTCTTACAAATGTATCACTGCAGGCAGTGCAGGGCTGATGCCGTTGGTCTTCTGGGGAATGACAGGTCGTTGGAATTTACGGAACAGGTCCAGAAAGGAGCGTAATAATGCGAAAACCTAAACAGCATATTTTCGTATTATAGGGTTCCGGGATGAAAAACTTTTTAAGTAGTCTGTGAAAGGGGGGATTATTGATGTCTGACGAAATCGCGGTATACCTTGGTGAAAATGGAGAAACAGCATCTTTGTATGAAAAGGGCAAGGTGGTTATTTATCAAAAAAAAGAGGGACAATGGCGTATTGCCAGGGAAAAAGACTTCAGCCTGCAAGCAGTGCTTAGTATCAAGGATTTGAGGACGAAAATGCAGGAGATTATAATGTTTCTACATGAGTGCAAAATCTTTGTGGGACGTTCAATTGTAGGTATCCCTTATTATATCCTGGAGAAAGTGCAGTGCAGTGTGTGGGAGTGCAGCGGCAAACCAAAGGAATTCCTGACAGATATCTGGCACCGCGAGGAAGAGGAAAGACGTAATAAAATGAAACGGAGAAAATCCCCCAAGAGTATTTTCCCCGTTGAGGTTTATCCGGGGGTTTATACTATTTCCCTTAAAGAGATTCAAAAAAAGGACTCACAGTTGACTTCCAAACAGGTCCTGTTGCCTTTTCTCAGAAAAGGGGAATTTGAGTCCCTGGAAGTCTTGTGTAATCACATTCCCCTTTGGTTAGAAGGGGAAATACTGGCAGGTAATTTTGACAAAGAGATTATGGAACTCAATGAACAGGAAATGAAAATCGTCATCTCCAGGAGAGTTCCTGAGAAAACATGGTCTGACAGCAGCTAAGAGGTGAAGATAAATGCCTGTAAAAGTAGGTGACCATTATTCCTTCATTATTGACAGGACTATTCCGGAACTATTAAAAACAAAGTGGAGATCCCAGGGGATACAGCTTTGTTTTCTCACCTCAGTAAGTTATACCAGGATCTAAGTAAACGATGCATTAAAAATAACAAAGCCATAATAGGATCCAGCATATTTAAATATGAATCAGGTATTCATGCCGATGGTATTGAGAAGAACCCTTTAACATATGAACCATTTGACCCCGGGATGGTGGGGCAGACAAGAAAACTGGTACTGGGCAAACATTCCGGATCAAGATCGGTAATATCGAAATTAAAGGAATTAAACCTGGGAATTCGTGAGGAATATACTTCACTCATACTGGAATGGGTCAGGCGCAGCAGTGTTCAACTGAAGAGGGAAATCTATGATTATGAACTGGCCCGTCTTTGCCAGCGCCTCACTAACGGTCTGCCGCTCATATAAATATGGTGGAATTATGGAAATAAGGATTATTGATACAACTCTTAGAGATGGGGAACAACAACCTGGTTTGGCGCTGGATTTTAATGATAAAATCGAAATTGCCAAGCTGCTGAACAGTATTGGCATATATCAAATTGAAGCAGGAATACCTGCTATAGGCGGCGAAGAGAAAAAAAGTATAGAAAAGATAGTCGAACTAAAGCTCAATAGCAGGATTTCAGCCTGGAACAGGATGAATATCAGTGATATCCAGCATTCCATAGATTGTGGAGTGGATATTATTCATATATCCGTACCGTCTTCCGACCTCCAGATTGCGGCCAAGCTAAAAAAAGACCGGAAGTGGATTCTTGACCAGTTGAAAAGATGTGTTTATTTTGCCAGAGAGCATGGCTTTACGGTCAATGTAGGGATGGAGGACGCTTCCCGGGCGGACCTGGCTTTTTTACTTGAGTTGTGCTCTCATGCCTTTGCGGAAGGAGCCCAGATGGTAAGATACGCCGATACTGTCGGGATACTTTCTCCGGAAAGGATACTTGCCGAGATATCTTATCTTAAAACAGCCGTTCCTGTAGACATGGGGTTTCATGGTCACAATGACTTCGGCCTGGCGGTGGCTAATTCTCTGGCGGCGGTCCAGGGTGGCGCTAACTATGTGGACTGTACGATTGGCGGGATTGGGGAGAGGGCTGGCAATTGCGATTATCTCCAGTTTATGAAAGCTGTCAAAGAATGCCTTCAAGTAAAGGTAAATCCCGGTCTTGAAACTATTAAGCAGGTGGAACAGGAAATAATGAAGATACTTGGCGCAAAGGCTTAGAGATAGATGTAATAAATTTTTCCTACAGGGAGGGTTGCTGAGTGAAGGGAAAACATATGATCGGATGTATTTTTTTATTTATAGTCTCCCTGGTTTTAGGAGCCTGTACACTACAAAAAGCGAAACCGGTAACTTTAACCCTTTCCGTGGCAGCCAGTCTGACCGACGCCATGAATGAAATTAAAGAACTATATAAAAAGGAAAACTCCGGGGTGGAACTGATGTTAAATTTTGGGTCTTCCGGCGCTTTACAGCAGCAGATTGAGCAGGGAGCCCCTGTGGATATTTTTATATCTGCGGCACCCAAGCAGATGGACGCCCTACAGCAGAAAAATTTCCTCATGGAGGGATCGCGTCATGATCTTTTAGAAAACAGGATGGTGTTAATTGTACCCCGTGACTCGACTGCTATAAACAGCTTTCAGGATTTGGCCCGGGAGAGGGTGAAAAAGGTAGCTATAGGAGCTCCAGAGAGCGTTCCTGCAGGTAAATACGCTCAGGAGGCAATAGTATCTCTGGGTTTGTGGGAACAAATACTTCCCAAGGTTGTGTATGCAAAAGATGTCCGCCAAGTCTTGGCCTATGTGGAGACAGGAAATGTAGACGCGGGAATAGTCTACCAGACCGATACCAAAATATCGGACAAGGTGAAAGTTATTGCTGCAGCGGCCTCCCAATCCCACTCCCCTGTACTGTACCCCATGGCTGTAATCAAGGGCAGCAAGCATTCCCGGGAAGCTGTGGAATTCACTAATTTCCTAATGGGGGAAAAGGCTAAGAAAATATTCGAAAAATATGGCTTTATAGTAGTTGCTAAATAAAGGCGTGATCAACAATGGAATTTGATTTATTACCAGTCTGGATTTCCTTGAAAACTGCATTTACCGCTACTTTCATTGCTTTTTTCCTGGGTATAGCGGCAGCCCGCTGGATGGTACATTATCGAGGAAGGGGGAGGGACCTGATAGATGGCCTCTTTATCCTTCCTCTTGTTTTACCTCCCACGGTTATAGGATTTGCCCTGCTGCTTTTTTTTGGCAATAAAGGTCCACTAGGCAGGCTCCTGTTACGGCTTGGACAAACAGTAATATTCAGTTGGTCTGCCACGGTTATTGCAGCTTCAGTAGTGGCTTTTCCTTTGATGTATCAAACAGCCCGGGGGGCTTTTGAACAGGTGGAGGCCAATATTGAGGATGCGGCCCGTACCTTGGGTGCTTCCGAATGGACTATCTTCTGGAAAATTACCATGCCCCTGGCCTGGCCGGGAATTGCCGCAGGGACTGTTCTCTCCTTTGCCCGGGCCCTGGGCGAATTTGGTGCCACTATCATGCTCGCCGGTAATATCTATGGGAAAACCCAGACGATTCCCGTAGCCATTTATTTCGCCGTGGAAGCAGGCCAAATGGGTAAGGCTTATGGTTTGGTTTCCGTGATTATCTGTATTTCCTTTAGTGTAATCATGGCCCTCAATTACTTGAAAAAACGGCAGCGGATAGGGGCGCATCATCATTAGAGACGGGAGGTGTTTACTTAGTGCTTGAGGTTAATATCAAGAAAAAGCTGCCCGGATTTTCTCTGGATGCAGCATTTTCTATTGAGCGGGAGATTCTTGCCATTCTTGGTCCTTCGGGCTGTGGAAAGAGTCTGACTATACAGTGTATAGCAGGTCTGGTGCGGCCTGACCAGGGTCGGATTGTTCTTAACGGCAAGGTTTTATATGATGGGCAGTTAGGTATTAATCTTCCACCCCAGAGCCGTAAAGTTGGACTTGTCTTTCAGAATTACGCCCTTTTTCCCCATCTTACAGTTGGTCAAAACGTAGCCTTTGGTATACAGCACCTCTCAAAAGCAGAAATTAAGGATAAGGTGACTATTCTCCTGCAGAAAATGAAGCTGCAGGGGCTGGAAGGGCGTTATCCTCATCAGTTATCGGGGGGGCAGCAGCAGCGGGTAGCCCTGGCTCGTGCTTTGGCTCCCGAACCGGAGCTGCTGCTATTGGATGAGCCTTTTTCCGCCCTGGATACCCAGGTCAAGGAGCAGCTTCTGTATGAACTGTATGAGCTCCACAATTATTACAGAGGCAGTATACTTTTCGTTACCCATAACGTTGCCGAAGCCTACAGTCTTTGTTCCAAAATGGCAGTGTACGGGGGAGGAAAACTTCTGCAGTTTGGGGACAAACAAGATGTAGTTGAGGGGCCAGCAACGTTAGAAGCAGCTAAACTGCTGGGGGTAGAGAACTTCCTGCAGGGGGTTGTGACCTGCCAAGAGGGGAATGAAGTATGCGTACAGGTTAAGGGTTTGGACAGTGAGGTAAAAGCACTAATACCCGATAACAAAAAAATCACAATGAACCAACCTGTTATCCTGGGCATACGTTCTGAATTCTTACGGATTACGGCCTCATCCAGCGTAAATACGTTTTCAGCCACCGTCAGCCAGGTAGTAGAGGAAGTAACTAATTATACCTATTACTTTAATTTTCCTGATGTACAGGATTTACATCTCGTAGCAAGAATTCCCAAGCAGGAAGGGGCACTACTTGATCCGGGGAGTACGGTTTATCTTAATCTTCCTCAGGATAAACTTTTCATTATAACGTAAAAGTTTCTTTATCACATTATATTTTTCGCCGTGAGGCATAATATTGGATAATACAAGCTGAGTGGAGGGTTAGCGTGACAACTCTAACTTACGAACAAATCTTTAAAGATTTGGTTAAATCGGCCTATGATGGGAAACTGGCTGAAGATGTAGAAAAATTAAAGAGCCTGGGTGATGATGACATCAACCGTTATGTTGACTATGCTACCGGCAGGGGAGACCCGGACAAAGTGGTTTCCAAGGTTAAAGATTGTAAGGATGATGCGGGATGTGAGGAAAGGAAGTGTGAGGTAGCTTGCCTTTTTCATGCCATTGAAAGGGATGAACAGGGCAATGTCATTATCAAACATGATTATTGTGAGAGCTGCGGCGCCTGTATTGAAGCCTGCGATTATAAGCATTTGGTAGACAGAAAGGAATTCATTCCTTTGATCGAAGTTTTAAAAGACCGCAGTGTACCGGTTTATGCCATTGTAGCTCCGGCATTTTTTGGACAGTTTGGTCCTGATGTGACACCAGGGAAACTGCGGGCTGCGCTAAAGCATTTAGGGTTTTACGGCATGGTGGAAGTGGCTCTTTTTGCCGATATACTTACGCTAAAAGAAGCACTGGAGTTTGATACTCATGTTCATAAAGAGGGAGATTTTGTTCTCACAAGCTGCTGTTGCCCAATGTGGGTAGGTATGGTGAAAAAGGTTTACACTAAACTGATTCCTCATATCTCTCCTTCTGTATCGCCTATGGTAGCCTGCGGGCGCGGGATAAAAAAGCTTCATTCTGACGCGAAGGTAGTATTTATCGGTCCCTGCGTGGCAAAAAAGGCCGAAGCTAAAGAAGAGGATGTCAAAGATGCTGTGGATGTGGTGATTACTTTTAAAGAATTGCAGCAAATTTTTGAGGCTGTAGGGATTAACCCGGCAGAAATGGAAGAGGACGAAAGCGAACATTCTTCCCGGGCCGGCAGGATTTATGCCCGGACGGGCGGGGTCAGTAAAGCGGTGGCTGATACCTTGAGAAGGTTAAGGCCTGAAAAACCAATCCAGATTGTTTCAGCCCAAGCCGATGGAGTTAAAGAATGCCGCAAGATGCTGCAGGATGCCCTGGAGGGTAAAATTGAGGTTAATTTTTACGAAGGTATGGGCTGTGCAGGAGGATGTGTGGGAGGGCCCCAGGTGCTGATAGATCCGGGTAAAGGGAGAGAACTGGTCAACCGTTACGGTGAAGAAGCCGATAGCCTTACTCCTGCCGATAATGAGTATGTTCTGGCTTTATTGAAGAAATTAGGTTTTGCAGAAATTCAGGAATTATTAGAAGGGGAGAAGTCTTATATATTCAAAAGAGAATTTGTTTGAAGGTCTTACATTAAACTGGCTTAGTGATATCTTTCAGCATATTTCGAAAGCAGAGATGGAAGGACACGGCAAACCTCGTTTTGTTCATTAAGGTTTGTGCATCAAATTACCGCAGGCTGTTAAGAGCAGGGAAAGTGTGAAAAAGATGATGATAAATGAACTAATTTTTTTCCAAACGTATTTCCCACCTAAATTTAACCTATTTCATATTCTACATAAGAAGGACTTTCCCTTTTGGTAATTAACACTAAAGAGAAAAGAAGAGGGCTCCTGCGGGAGCCCTCTGTATTTTAGCAATTTGTTTGTTGCACGGATACTACACTATAGCCTTGTTGGTTTAAGGTAGAAATGATACTTTCCACATCGCCTTGATTAATACGGAATACAATAATAGAGTTTCCGGAAGCGTTGACAAAACTGGCAGTGTGGGTGATATTACCGCCGCAGGAGGCAATGGTTTTAGTGATTTCCGCCAGAACACCGGGGCGGTCTTCGCCGAGTTTGATGGTAATACGATAGCCTGCTTGCTTAATTCCCATAATTTCTATAAAAGTGTCAAAGATATTGGTCTCAGTAATGATACCTACCAGCTTACCGTTTTCAACAACGGGGATACCGCCGATCTTGTGTTCGCGCATCAGCAGGGCGGCATCTTCCACAAAGGCATCAGGGCTTATGACGATTAACTTTTTATCTTTGGGGAGAATGTCGGCGATTTTGGTTTTTGCCAGCAGGTAATTAAGTTCAAAGACACTCAAGGTCGTAGCGGGAGACGGACTTACTTCCAGTAGATCACGGTCTGTGACTATACCAATTAGTTTGTTGCCTTGTACTACAGGCAGGCGACGTATTTTATTATCACGCATTAACTGAAGAGCAGTAGCAATCGTGGTTTGTGGTGTGATGGTAATAGGATTTGGTGTCATGCGCTCCTTGACTAACATTCTCAATTCCCGCCTTTCTTTGTAACCTTTGGATTATGGCTTACCCACCCAGGTAAGCCTTTTTCACCTGTTCGCTTTCCGCCAGTTCTTTGGCAGGGCCTTCCAGTACTATTTTACCAGTCTCTAATACATATGCATAATGAGCAATAGATAGAGCCATATGGGCATTTTGTTCTACCAGGAGAATTGTGGTGCCTGAGTGGTTAATTTCCTTAATAATGCAAAAAATTTCTTTTACCAAAAGAGGAGCGAGACCCATGGAGGGTTCATCCAGAAGCATGAGGCGGGGCCTCGACATCATGGCCCGGCCAATGGCCAGCATCTGTTGTTCTCCTCCGCTCAGGGTTCCTGCTAATTGATTGATTCTTTCTTTGAGACGGGGAAACTTTTCGAAGACGTTTTCCATGTCTTCTTTGATTTGGGCTTTATCTTTACGGAGAAAGGCACCAAGCTCCAGGTTTTCCAGTACTGACATGTTGGCAAATACCCGGCGCCCTTCCGGTACCTGGCATATCCCTGAACGCACAATGTCCTGAGCTTCCATGGTATTGATTTTCTTACCATTGTAAATGATTTCTCCTGTTTTGGGTCGCAGGAGACCGGAGATAGTTTTCAGAATAGTGCTCTTACCGGCCCCATTGGCCCCAATCAGAGTAACGATATCTCCTTCTTTAACTTCCAGGCTAACACCCTTAATAGCATGGATTGCACCATAGTAAACATTAATGTTATTGACTTTAAGCATGGGCCACCTCCTCTCCAAGATAAGCTTCGATAACCCGGGGGTCAGACTTAATCTCTTCGGGAGTGCCATGGGCGATAATCATCCCGTATTCCAAAACATAAATGCGCTCACAAGCTCCCATGACTAAGGACATATCGTGCTCAATGAGCAGAATGGTCAGCTTAAATTCGTCCCTAATCCATTTAATGAGGTTCATGAGTTCATGGGTTTCCTGGGGATTCATCCCGGCGGCAGGTTCATCCAGGAGAAGCAGTCTGGGTTTGGCAGCTAAGGCACGGGCAATCTCCAGACGACGCTGCTCACCGTAAGGAAGGTTTTTGGCAATTTCATCTTTTTTCCGGTCTAAATTGAAGATATGCAGGAATTCTATAGCTTTCCTGGTCATTTCCTCTTCTTCTTTATAATAGTTACCCAGGCGCATGACTGCAGAAGTCAATCCGTATTTGACGTGTGTATGATAGGCAATCCGTACATTATCGAGAACAGTGAGGTTGCTGAAAAGCCTGATGTTTTGGAAGGTGCGGGCCATACCACGCTGGGTTATTTCATAGGGTTTTAAGCCCACTATGTTTTCATTGTTAAATTGGATAGTTCCTTCAGTAGGTTCATAGACGCCGGTGAGCAAGTTAAATACGGTAGTTTTGCCTGCGCCGTTAGGACCAATAAGGCCTACCAATTCGCCAGGGTGAAGTTCTATATTAAAATTGCTAACAGCACTTAAACCGCCAAATACTTTGGTCAAGTTATTTACTGCTAACAGAGCCATGTTTTTCACCCCTTCCCAGTTTCTCGAAAAACTTTAAACTAAATTCTTTATTACCCATTAACCCTTGTGGTCTAAAGAGCATGATCACAATGAGAAGGACGGCATAAATGACCATACGGATTTCTGCAAACCGCTGTAGTAAAGCAGAGATAATTGTCAAAGCAGTTGCAGCTAAAACCGAACCCGTAATGCTTCCCATACCGCCCAGAACCACCATCACCAGGTAGTCAATAGATTTTAAGAAATTAAAAGTGTTGGGCTGGATGATGTAAAAGTAATGGGCATAAAGGGAACCGGCAGCACCGGCAAAGAATGCCCCTATCGTAAAGGCCATAACTTTATACTTGGTGGTATTTATCCCCATAGTTTCGGCGGCAATTTCATCTTCACGAATGGAGATACAGGCCCGGCCATGGGTAGAATTGATGAAATTCTTGATAAAAACTACGGTAAATACTGTAAGGAAGAAAACCCAATTCCAGGTAGTAATATGGGGAATGCCGTTTAAACCGCTGGCGCCTCCCACATATTCGATATTTACGAAAAATACCTTGATAATTTCACCGAAACCGAGCGTAGCAATGGCCAGGTAATCACCTTTTAGACGGAGAGTAGGCAGACCAATTAAAAAGCCAATAAGGGCTGCTGTAATAGAACCAGCTAAGATAGCCAAAGGGAAAGGTTGAGACAGTTTCATGGTAAAAACGGCGGAAGTATAGGCACCTACGGCCATAAAGCCTGCATGTCCGATAGAAAACTGGCCAGTAAAGCCGTTGATGAGGTTTAAACTGACGGCCATGATGATGTTAATGCCGATTAATAAAAGATTTATTTCATAATAAGGATTGAGCTTACCCTGAACAATAAGGGTTTGGATGGAACCATAGAGAAGGCCCAGGACAAGAACAGTTAAAATCATTTGTTTGTTAAAGATCTTCTGCATGGTTTCCACCTACACTTTCTCCCGTATATTTGCCCCAAAAATTCCCGAGGGTTTAATAATAAGGATAAGAATTAAAATACCAAAGGCTACGGCATCGCGCCAGGTAGAGGCTCCGTAACCGCTGACAAAAGCTTCAATGATTCCCATGAGCAAACCTCCAACGACTGCCCCGGGAATAATACCGATGCCACCCAGTACTGCAGCCACAAAGGCTTTTAAACCGGGTATGATACCCATCAGTGGGCTGATGGAGGTATAATAGATACCCACCAGTACGCCAGCGGCAGCGGCCAGAGCGGAGCCAATGGCAAAGGTAGCAGAAATAGTATTGTTGATATTAATACCCATTAAAAGTGCGGCATCTTTGTCAAAAGAAACAGCCCGCATGGCTTTTCCCGTCTTGGTCCTATAGACAATGAATTGCAACAGCACCATCAAAATTAGGGTAACCACAAAAATGACAATTTGTTGATTCGTCATGTAAACCTTACCTTCGAAGAAACTAATCTTAGTTTGGGGAAAAACTTCGGGAAAGGCACGGGGCTGGGGAGTTACGATGAGCATTCCGCCGTATTCCAGCAATAGGGATACTCCGATCGCGGTAATGAGGGCGGCGATTCTGGTTGCGTTTCTCAGAGGCTTATAGGCCATTCGTTCTATGAGGATTCCTAAGACAGAACAAAGGACCATGGAGGTAAGCAAGGCTGGAATAAAACTCATATTTAATTTAGTGATAGCAAAGAAGCCCACATAGGCACCCACCATATAAATATCACCATGGGCAAAATTAATCAGTTTAATAATGCCGTAAACCATGGTGTAGCCCAGGGCGATAAGGGCATAGATGCTGCCAAGGGATATACCGTTAATGAGTTGTTGAATAAAAATGAGCAAGTCTTCCATGTCAGCCACTCCTGTTAAGAAGGTTAAAGGAGAAGAGGGGGGGATTTATCCCCCCCCTATATTCCAGGGTAGTATGAATTAATCGATTAGGGATTGACCTTTTCTTTGAAGATTTGCTTACCATCCTTATCAAAGGTGATGATAACTGCACCTTTAACTGGGTTGTGCTTATCATCTATGGAAACGGTTCCGGTGACACCTACAAAGCCTTTGGTTGCGGCCAAAGCGTCCTTAATTTTGGCAGGTTCCGGTGTCCCTGCGCGTTTAATGGCATCAGCCAGAATGTAAGCTGCGTCATATCCCAGGGCAGCCAGGGCATCAGGTACAGAACCGTATTTGGCTTTGTAGTTTTCTACGAACTTAACCAATTTGGGATCTGTGTCCTGAGGAGAATAATGGTTGGTAAAGTATACCTCTTGTAAGGCTTTGGCACCGGCGATTTGCAGGAGTTTTTCCGAATCCCAGCCGTCAGCGCCTACAATAGGTTTGGTGTAACCCAATTCCCGGGCCTGCTTGGCAATAAGACCGTCTTGTTCATAATAGGAGGGAACATAGAGAACATCGGGATTAGCAGACTTGATCTTGGTGAGGGTTGCCCGGAAGTCTTTGTCCTCAGTGACAAAATATTCCTTAGCAACGATTTTGCCGCCTTTTTCTGTAAAGGTTTTTTCAAAGACTTCAGCCAAACCTTTGGCGTAGTCACTGTTCTTTTCAATAAAGATAGCCGCTGTTTTTGCTTTTAAGGTGTTTAAGGCAAAGTTTGCACCTACAAAACCTTGGAAAGGATCGATAAAGCAGGTCCGGAAAATCCATTCTCTGGTTTTCCCGCTGTCATCGACGGTAATCTTGGGATTTGTGCCGGTAGGAGTAATTAAAGGAACTTTGTATTGTGTTGCCACAGGGACGGCTCCCAATACATTGGTACTAGTTACAGGTCCTAACAAGGCTACGACTTTATCCTGGGTTATCAGCTTAGTAGCAACGTTAGTAGCTTCACCTGTATCGGACTTGTTATCAACTTTGACCAGTTTGAGAGGTATTCCGTTAACTCCGCCACCGGCATTGATTTCGGCAAAGGCCATTTCAATAGCATTTACCGCTGAGATACCGAAAGTGGCAACATTGCCTGTCAATTCAAAGTTGGCACCTATTAGGATTTCCTTGGGTTTTTCTGGAGCAGGCGCAGGTGTTGGAGCCGGTGCTGGCTTAGAACCGCCACAGCCCCCTACAATGGTTACTAAAAATGCTAATACCACGATTAATGTAATTTTTTTACTCAATTTCATTCATTTCTACCCTCCTAAAAATTAAGAATTATTGAATAACCCCTGGATAGTAAATCTCCCCCCCCCATATCACCTCCGTCACAATAAGGCAAACTGTTATGCAATAAAATAATGGATGTTGGCTATTTAGCCCCCTAGAACTTTTGGAGAAAATGCACTTATATGTTAGTATTT
>CAZWTM010000045.1:0-21244 GCA_964637385.1 uncultured Peptococcaceae bacterium | reverse complement strand
TTGTTCTTTCAAATTTCGCCTTTGCCATTTTGTAATAATCCTCCTTTAATGCCTAATATCCCTTTTTCTCTTTTATGTAATTTTAAGCATTATCGCCCATTCTGCTCAACATATTCTACAATATTTAAAGACATCTGTCAAATATATACATTTGGCAGCAAAGCAGCGATGTCAGTTACTAGTTACTAGTTGCTAGTTACTAGACATTCATCCGCTTGAGCGACACCAGCAGAATAATGAAATTATTTATTCAGGTTTGCCACCACGTATCCCGATCTTCGCATAGAACGAACTCCCTGACGCTTCCCGCCACCTGCTTCCCGAATTATTCTTATGATTAATTTTCGGGTAGCGGGGATCGGGTAACGGGCAGCGACCAACGTCTACGGTTTTACGGTTTACGATTTACCTTCTACCTTAGTTCGCTAAATTCGTTTGGCTATACTCCGATAGGAAACGTCTGCGGCAGAACCTTCATTCTAATTGATAATTTCAGGGTAGTTGAACTATAATTAAGAACTAGTAACTAGTAACTGCAAACAAAAAACCCTCACTCGTGAGGGTTTTTGTTTGCATTGGTGGCGGCGCAGGGATTTGAACCCCGGACACTGCGGGTATGAACCGCATGCTCTAGCCAACTGAGCTACGCCGCCAGATATTGATATTTATGATGGAGCTGACGACCGGGATTGAACCGGTGACCTTATCCTTACCAAGGATACGCTCTACCTACTGAGCTACGCCAGCTTAATTCCCATGGTTGCGGGAGAAGGATTTGAACCTTCGACCTTCGGGTTATGAGCCCGACGAGCTACCAGCTGCTCCATCCCGCGATATTATATAAGATGTGAGAGGTGTAACACCTCTAACTTCCAAAATGGTGGAGAGAGAAGGATTCGAACCTTCGAAGGCAGTGCCAGCAGATTTACAGTCTGCCCCCTTTGGCCAGCTCGGGAATCTCTCCACGTTGGATGTTCGAGATTGGAGGTTCGATTATTGGTGACAAACCCGATGGGGTTTGCATATAGTCGAGCCTCTAATTTCGAAAATCGAATTTCGAAGAGTGGAGCCGACGATGGGACTCGAACCCGCAACCTGCTGATTACAAGTCAGCTGCTCTGCCAATTGAGCTACGTCGGCGTGACTGACGAAATTTATTATATAATATTCAGGCGTGCCAGGTCAAGGTATTTTTGCTGGCAATTTCTGTTATTGATCTCTTTTTTCTAAATATCTTTCCAGCTTTCTTTTGACACGCTGCAGGGCATTATCAATGGATTTTACGTGACGTTCCAGTTCTACGGCAATCTCCTGATAGGACTTTCCATCCAAATAAGACATGAGAACCTGCCACTCCAGGGAACTTAGGATTTCTCCCATCTTTTCCTCAATATCGTCAAACTCTTCTCTACTGATTATTAATTCCTCAGGGTCGGTAATTTTAGAACCCGAAATAACATCTAACAAAGTACGGTCAGAATCTTCATCATAGATAGGCTTGTTTAAAGAGACATAAGAATTTAGAGGGATATGCTTCTGGCGCGTAGCTGTTTTAATGGCTGTAATAATCTGGCGTGTGATGCACAATTCAGCAAAAGCACGAAAGGAAGAAAGTTTGTCATAGCGAAAATCGCGAATAGCTTTATACAAACCAATCATGCCTTCCTGGATAATGTCCTCCCGGTCGGCACCAATAAGAAAATAGGAACGAGCTTTGGCTCTGACAAAATTTTTGTACTTATGAATAAGAAATTCCAGAGCCTCATTGTCACCGTCTTTTGCTAGCTCAACCACATGCTCATCTTCTAAAACATCTAAAGAGTCGACCAGTTCGCGCTGTGCGCCTAAGCTCATCCACTATCGCCTCCATCTATGAATATAAAGGTTCTGGAAAACAATTTTTCCGGACCCCGTCCGGAAGAAGGCTTATTTAATGATTTTATAAACTTGCTTATCTTTAAGCAAGCTAAAAAATAACTAATATTTTTAATATTACAAAGGGACGCAAACTTGTCTATTTTACAGGATAATTATAACTGACACCTCATCGTAACGTCAAGGCATTGTCCTTTAGCCCTGACCGCGCCGCCATTTCTCCAATATTTCCCTAATATTTTCCGGCAAGTGATGATTCAATCTGGTTATATCTTTCTCATTATACTCTAACTGGTTCATGGCCCTATTTAAAGTGTTTTTTATTTCCTGCAGCAATTCCCGGGAGGTAAGCCGGAGTGCCCCCCGCTGCAGGATAAGGCTTTGTTCTATCCAGTCGGAAGTGGCTACGAAGACTTTTGATTTACGGCTCAATCCCCCCACTATTTTTTCAATGAACATATCGGCCGTTTCACCTTCCCGTGTATAAACAACCTCCACTCCCTGGTAACTTTCCCTTTTCTCTATACCCCCTTTCACCTGGTGGGCATCAAAAACAACAACGATCATGATCTTGGTAAGCCCATGATAATTAACTAATATCTCTATTAGTTTTATGCGAGCATGTTCAAAACTTTCCTCTTTTAGCCTATTTAATTCGGGCCAGGAATTTATGATATTATATCCATCGACCACCAGATATTCCACCACAGTTTACCTACCTTGCGCCTTCTTTCTCTGTCGTATAATCTCATAAAGAATGATCGAGGTGGCTACCGATACATTAAGGGAGTTGATTCGTCCCAACATGGGAATACTCACAAGGAAATCACACTTTTCCTTCACAAGTTTACCTAATCCTCTGCCTTCACTACCCATAACCACCACCAGGGGACCTGATAAATCGGCCTCAAAATGAAGCATTTTTGCTCCCGCATCAGTTCCTACAATCCAGCATCCCTGTTCCTTAAGCTTCTCCATGGTCTGCGCAAGATTGGTGACACGGGCAACAGGTACATATTCTACAGCTCCCGCTGAAGCCTTAGCCACTCCTGCCGTAAGGGGTACTGCGCGATGTTTAGGGATAATGACACCATGGACCCCGGCGGCATCAGCAGTGCGTAAAATAGCCCCAAAATTTTGAGGGTCTTCTATACCATCCAGCATCAAAAGAAGGGGGACTTCCTCCTTACGCCGGGCTTCCTGTAATAGTTCATCCCATTCCACATAATCTTTAGGAGCGGCATAGGCAATGATCCCCTGGTGGTTTTCACCCTGGGCCATGTTGTCCAGATGTTTTTTATCCACAAATTGTATGAGTACCTTTTTCTCCCTGGCTAAAGCGATGATTTCTTTAATTGACCCGACATTAGAACCTTCGGCAATAAGGATCTTGTTCATACTTCTGCCCGCTCTTAAGGCTTCTAAAACCGGGTTCCTGCCGAATAAAAATTCCATGCCCCCACACCTTTCTCTAGTCCCTTTTATAAATGCGTAAACTTTTCCTTTACTGTTTTTTGTTGACCACAGGTCATTTTGCCTTCGGGGCAAGGTCCTTCCAAACACCCAGGACCAGCATTCTTAAAGATATTGGGAGCAACCCTTTTAACCAGTTGTAACATGCGGGTGGCCAGTTCCCGTATCTCCCACTGAGCACGGTTGCAACAGCGCAGCGAGAAAAAATGCAGAAGTTCTCTGGCATTCATGGTTACCAGAATCTTTGTCTCTGCAGCATTAGGCAAGACAAACCTGGCATCCTCCTGGCTCTGTTCTCCCTGCTCCCCCAGGGCTTTATTCCAAAAATCATACCATTTTTGGATAGTAGCCATCTGTTCATGAAAAATCCGCAGGTATTCCTCACCTAAAGCCTCTATCCGGGGAGGAACGATATAATCGAAAACACCATCTGCATTACCCGCAGAATGTTCTCCCACATAACGCTGGGACTGAACACTAAAGCTGGCAATCCTGTGGCGTGTGATTTGTGCCAAAAGACTGCGGGAAACTCCTTCCACAGCAAAGGTAAAACTAGCATGTTCCACGGGCGAAAGATGCCCCAAATTCATAAGTTTTTCTATAAAAGGGCCTTGATCCTTCTCCTGTATACCCGATTCTAGTTTTTCCACATCTACAGCGGAATAACATAATTTTGCCCCCATGGCCACAATTTCTTCTGGTGCCGGTGTATAACGCACCAAGCGCACCTGCATATTTTTTCTGCCCATAGTCTCCTCCAAAATTTACACTCTAAGAATTTCCTTCACGCAAAAGATATTCCAGCAGTTCAGTAATTCTTTCTTCTCTCCCCAAAAGAAACAGGTACCCTACCAGCGTTTCAAATCCCGTGCTTAAACGGTACTCTGTAACCTGGGCGTTTTTAGGTGCATACCCGGATTTAGCATTACGCCCTCTCCTGGCTATATCCCTCTCCTCATCGCTTAAAAGGGCATCCAGTCTTTGTAAGAAATGAGCCTGTGAGGCAGCCCTTACCAGTGAAGCTGCCTCCCTGTGCAAGGAATTGGTCTTAGTAATTCCTTTACTTACCAGGTAAAGCCGAACATAAAGTTCAAACACTGCATCCCCAAGATAGGCCAAAACCAGGGGAGGCATTTCACGGGGGTTCCCCGTCGGGTAAATCCACACGTTTAATCCCCCTTTGCTTTGTATCTCCACCGTACACCCTGGGGTGTATCCTCCAGGATGATTCCCATTTCTTTTAGTCCCTCCCGTATAGCGTCTGCTGTGGCAAAATCTTTTTTGGTCCGGGCCTCTTGACGTACTTTAATAATTAAATCCATTAAACCCTCTACCAGCCCGTTATCTTTTTCGCCAGGGGCAGTTTCCAGTTCAATACCCAGAACCTGGGCCATTTCTCGATAAATACCGGCACTTTCCTCCAGAGCTTTATATGCCTCATGGCTTTGTATTCCTTTAGCCAAAAAGCCGTTCATGGCCCTGGCCAGGTCAAACAAAACAGCAATGGCTAAAGCCGTATTAAAGTCATCGTTCATAGCCTCCAGGAAACGTTTATGCAAGCATTGTACTTCCTGGAGATAACTTTCTGCCTCCGCCTTTTTTTCTACAGAGCCGTATGTTGCCGTGATCTTACTTTCCTTGAACAGCCTGTAGGCTGTCTGTAAACGTTCCAACCCTTTCTCGGCTATCTCTAATTTACCGTCGTCAAAATCCAAAGGACTTCTATAATGGGTAGACAGCAAAAAGAAACGTACGACCTGGGGTGAAAACTTACCGGTAATATCTCTTAACAGGAAAAAGTTACCCAAAGACTTGGACATCTTCTCTTCATTGACCGTAATAAAGCCGTTATGCATCCAGTAACGGGCCATGGGGCAACCGTACAAAGCCTCCGATTGGGCTATTTCATTTTCGTGATGGGGAAAGATCAGGTCAAAGCCCCCACCATGGATATCAAAGCTTTCCCCTAAATATTTATGAGACATGGCCGAACATTCAATGTGCCAGCCTGGGCGACCGGGGCCCCAGGGACTATCCCACCAGGGTTCGCCGGGCTTGGATTTCTTCCAAAGGGCAAAATCCGCCGGGTTTAATTTTCTTTCATCTATCTCTACCCTGGCCCCTGCCTGTAAATCTTCCAGGTTGCGTTTGGAAAGCTTACCATACTCCTTGAAACGCGAAACAGCAAAATAAACATCCCCGTCTACTTCATAGGCAAATCCTTTGTCCATCAGTTTCTTGGTAAACTCAATAATTTCGGTCATGTGTTCACTGACTCTGGGATGAACGGTAGCCCGTTTCACATTGAGAGCATCAGCATCCTTAAAGTACTCGTTTATATACTTGTTAGCCAGTTCTTCAGGGGTAATTTTCTCTTCTTGGGCCCGCTTAATGATTTTGTCATCCACATCAGTAAAGTTTTGAATATAGATGACCTCATAGCCCCGATATTCCAGATACCTGCGCACCGTATCAAATACTACCAAGGGCCGGGCATTGCCCAGATGAATATAATTGTACGTAGTTGGCCCACAGACATACATGCGAACTTGACCAGGCTTGCCAGGGATAAAAGGTTCCTTGGTACCCGTCAGGGTATTATATACTTTAAGATTTTCCATTTCCACGTGACTTCAACTCCATTTCCTCAATTCTCGCTTCCAGGTCCTGCACCTGTTTTTGCAAGCATAACAGCATTTCCAGAACGGGATCCGGCAATTTATTGTGCTCTAGGTCAATATTATTTTCCCTTTTCTGAGAAACGCTAACACCATCTTTCACCACAATCCTGCCTGGTACCCCCACCACAGTACAATTGGGAGGAACTTCCTTTAAAACCACGGAACCGGCCCCTATTTTGACATTATCCCCCACTTTAAAGGACCCCATCACTTTGGCACCGGCACTGATCACCACATTGTTGCCAATGGTGGGATGACGTTTGCCCTTTTCTTTACCAGTACCCCCCAGCGTCACTCCCTGGTAAATCGTTACATTATCGCCAATCTCAGCAGTTTCTCCGATGACAACTCCTGCACCGTGATCAATAAATAACCCTTCCCCGATCTTGGCTCCAGGATGAATCTCAATCTGTGTCAAAAAGCGATTGATTTGGGAGATAAAGCGGGCCAGGAGAAAACACTTTCTCTTATACAAGGAGTGGGCCAGGCGATGCAGTAATATGGCATGAAACCCGGGATAGCATAAAATCACTTCCCAAAAACTTTTAACCGCAGGGTCCCGTTCAAATACTGCCTGAATATCTTTTTTAATACGTTGAAACATGCTTCTCTCCTCCATCATATCTCAGTTTACCTAAAAAGAGCGAGACTTCCGAAATTCTGATATTAAGGGTACTGGTTACAGGGTACAGGGGAAGGTGACCGGTGACCAGTGTCCGGTAACCTTCAATCGTTAACCGAAAACCGTGAACAGTGAACTGTTTTTTACAGCTTTTTGAGTTCCGACATCCGCTATCCGATGTACCATATCCGTATTTTTAATTTATGCTTATTAATTTACAGTTAACGGAATTCGGAAATCGGTAGTCCGAATTCGGTTCACGGTTAACTGTTAACGATTCGCGTTAATAATTACTAACAACTAACAACTATCAACTAACAACTACCAACTACCAACTAACAACTACCAACTACCAACTAACAACTACCAACTAACAACTACCAACTACCAACTACCAACTAAAAAAGCCCCCGCCTCACACAGAGGCGGAGGGCTCCGCGGTTCCACTCTGCTTGGTAGATTTCCTTAAACAAAATCATACCAACTCTATTACCTTAACGCGGTAGGACGGTGACCCCTACTTTACCTTCAAGGCCACAGCTCCTGGGCGCATCTTCATCCCCCTTCCCTAGATGAGCTTTCAGCCGCCGGCCCATCCTCTCTTGAGGCAAGTAACAGGATTACTTCTCCCCATCATAGCCAAAGACCATATTATGTTGGCTCATATTATAAAATGACCTGATTGCACTTGTCAAGAACAGGAATTATTTGTCAGTAACAACAATTCAGCCTTAACTTAATCTATGTTTATCCCGACCTGGGATGTGACATTATGAATGCGTTTAAGAGATAATTCTTTGCCAAGAATCGGGATAAGATAAAATAGCTCAGGGCCATGCATCTGGCCGGTAAGGGCAATCCTCAGAGGCATATAGACCTGTTTCCCGCCTAATTTCAGTTCTTTTGTAATGGCTTTAAGCAAAGGTTTAACTGTGTCAGGTGTTAACTCGGGAAGGCTCATAAGTTTTTCCCGGAAAGCTTTTATGACAAGGGGGAATGTCTCCTCCTTAAGAATTTCCACAGCTTCCTCGTTTTCAATTACTACATTTTCCCCAGCTAAAATACCCATGTGATCTACAATTTCAGAAAGTGTAGAAAGCTTCTCCTGGAGAGCAGCTACTACCAATTGAGTCCAGTTCAATTCAGCAGGTGTTGGAGAAGAGGAAACGTATCCGGCCTTCTGTAAAAAGGGGAGCGCTAAAAGGGCAAGCCGTTCTACAGGGGTTTTCCTGATATAAATTCCATTAATCCAACGGAGTTTGTCCATGTCAAAAACAGCAGGATTCTTTGCCACCCGTTCCAGGGAAAACTGCTCCTTTAACTCCTCCATACTGAATATTTCTTCTTCCCCTATAGGCGACCAGCCTAAAAGGGCCAGGAAATTAACGACGGCTTCGGGCAAATAACCCAGTTCCTTATACTGGACAACGGAGGTGGCACCGTGTCTTTTACTCATTTTACTGCGGTCTTTACCAAGTATAAGAGAGATATGGGCGAAAAAGGGTACCTTAAACCCCAGGGCTTCGTACAGCAGGACCTGCCTGGGCGTGTTGGATAAATGCTCTTCAGCCCTAATCACATGACTGATTTTCATCGTTGTATCATCGATGACTACAGCGTAATTATAGGTAGGTATACCATCAGACTTAACAATAACAAAGTCTCCAATACCGTTACTTTCAAAAACAACCTGTCCCCTCACCAGGTCATCAATAATAATTTCCCGGTTTTCTGGCACACGAAAACGAATGACGGGTTTTCGTCCTTCTTCTTCTAACCTAGCTCTCTCGGCAGGCGACAGCCTGCAGCACTTACCGCTGTAGCGGGGCGTTTCTCCTCTTGCCATCTGTTCCTGGCGTTCCGCTTCCAATTCCTCTTCTGAACAATAACAATAGTAGGCCTTCCCTTGTTCCAGAAGTTTTTGGGTATATTCCTGGTACAACCCCAATCTTTCCGTCTGGCGGTAAGGACCGTAAGATCCGCCTTTATCCGGTCCTTCATCCCAGGTTATCCCTAACCAGCGTAATGAATCGAGAATATTCTCTTCCGACTCCCTGCTGGATCTTTCCAAATCAGTGTCCTCAATCCTGATGATGAATTTGCCTCCTGTACCTTTGGCAAAAAGAAAATTAAACAAGGCAGAGCGGGCACCGCCTATATGTAAAGGGCCTGTTGGACTTGGCGCAAATCGCACACGAATTTCTTCCATAATTGATAACCTCCTTGACTATTATCGACATCCGTTTTCCGATATCCGAATTCCGAGTTTAATTGCTTCCTGGTCCATGTTCTAGCACAGGATTATCGGTAGTCGGAATTGGGTTCACGGTTAACTGTTAATGGTTCGCTTCTAAAATATCACTAGTAACTAATAACTAGTAACTAGCAACTACCTGAGACTCCCGTTCCCCATTACTAATAATGGTGCACACGGCATAAGCGGCGATACCCTCTTTTCTACCAGTAAAACCCAATCCTTCAGTAGTAGTAGCCTTTATACTTACCTGTTCTAAGGAAATGCCCAATAACTGGGCTATTTTTTTTCTCATTTCCTCCCGGTAAGGAGCAAGTTTAGGGGATTGAGCTACAACTGTGCAATCTAAGTTATGACAAGTATATCCTTTGTTGGATAACAACCGGACTACTTCCATTAATAAGAGGCCGCTGTCTATGCCTTTAAAACGCTCGTCTTTATCGGGAAAAAGCTCTCCTATATCACCCAGAGCCGCTGCCCCTAATAAGGCATCCATAATGGCATGGATAAGGACGTCTGCATCTGAATGGCCTTGCAACCCTTTTTCATGGGGTATCTGGATCCCACCAAGCATAAGTTTTCTTCCCTCTACCAAAGCATGTACATCATAACCAAAACCAACCCGCATTTTATTTTATCACCCTTATCATTTCCCTGACTAAAATCAAGTCCTCGGGCGTAGTAACTTTAATATTGTTATATTCTCCTCTGACCATATGAACCTTAGTACCCATTCTTTCTACAAGGGACGCATCATCGGTACCGCGCCACCCTTGCCGGTAACTTTGTTGATAGGCATCTATGAGAATATCTTTGCGGAAAATCTGGGGGGTCTGGACAAGCCAAAGGCTTTCCCTGGGGGGGGTCTCACAAACCGTCAGATCGGGATTTACTTTTTTCACAGTATCTTTTACAGGAACGCCGACAACAGCGGTTCCTTTAGCAAAGGCAGTTTCCAGGGCTAAGGAAATAACGGCGCCGCTCACCAGGGGCCTTACCCCATCATGAATAATAACCCAATCAGTCTCCTCCCCCAAAGTGCAAAGCCCCTGCCAAACAGAATCCTGACGTTCCTCACCACCTGGGACAAGGGCTGTTACTTTGCTGAAACCATATTTTTCTACTATTTCTCTCTGGCAGTAGGTAATCTCCTCTGTGCGCACAATAAGCACGATCTCATCAACTAAAGAATGACCCTGGAACTTGTCCAGGGTATAGGCCAAGAGGGGACGCCCAAAAATTTCCATGTACTGTTTGCTAATAGCCCCCCCCATTCTTTTCCCTTGACCGGCACAAGGTATAAGAGCAGTAACCTTAGCCAATGGCATCCACCTCATATAAAGTTCGCTTATCATTAAATTTGGGTTTGGCAAATATCATACGTCCTGCAGCGGTCTGCAGCACACTGGTAACAACGACATAAATTGTCTGATTGATAAACTTTTTCCCGGAATCCACTACAATCATGGTTCCATCGTCTAAATATCCTATACCTTGACCTGATTCTTTACCATCCTTAATAACCTGGACAATCATTTCCTCACCGGGGAGAACAACAGGCTTTACAGCATTAGCCAGTTCATTGATGTTAAGCACACGTACACCCTGTAGTTCGGCAACCTTGTTTAAGTTATAGTCATTGGTAATGATCTGTCCTCCCAGTACCTGAGCTAAACGCACAAGTTTACTGTCTACTTCCACCAGGTCATTAAAATCTTGTTCGTTGATCTGTACCATGACATCCAGTTCTTTGCGAATTTTATTGAGGATATCGAGCCCCCTCCGGCCCCTGTTCCTTTTCAAAAGGTCAGAGGAATCGGCTATATGTCTCAACTCTTCCAGAACAAAGCTGGGAATAACCAAAATACCGTCCACAAAACCACTTTTGCAAATATCGGCAATCCGCCCATCAATAATTACACTGGTATCAAGGATTTTGTAAAGGGGCTTAGGTTCCGGCTTAGTATATCCCGGTTTCTCCTTTTCCCGTCCAAACCGGGGAAAAAGGGAGAATAGCCCCAGTAGCTCTTCCTTTTTCTTTAAGCCTATACTCATCCCCAAATAACCTAACAAAATGCTGGCTACTATAGACACGTAATTACCAACTAAAGGAATCCTGGCAAAGGAGGATCCTAATAAACTAGCAATTATAAGTCCAATAATTAACCCTATCGCTGCCCCCATCAGATCACTAAAAGGCATCTTCTGCAGTTTGCTTTCTACCCATTCTGTCATCTGAACAACCCAGGTAATAAGCCTGGGAGCAATGCTATAGCCAATTAAACCCGCTACCACCCCGGGAAAAGCCGTAAGAGCCATTCTTATCTCCAGGTTGGGTACTTTTAATAACCCATTATGAGTAAGAGCGTAACCAAGAGATATTCCTCCCGCCAGAAAAGATAAGGCAATAATTGTACGCATAATTTTCCTTATCATTATCATCTCACCTCCTTCAAGCGGGATCCCCAACATAGATTAATTCTTTGAATATTTTAAGAAACTATCCTAATTCATTATACGAAAGGGTACTTACGAAAGCAAGATTTAATATCCTAATTTTGTAATTATATTATTAAAAGAAAAATCGCCTCCTTGGGCGATTTAAGCCAAATATTCTTCCAGGAGCCCTCTGATATGTTCCTCTTTACCATCTTTAGCTAAGACAAGTTCACTAATAAGAATTTGCCGGGCATTGTCTAGCATTTTTTTCTCACCGGTAGAAAGCCCTTTTTTCTTATCACGATGGCTTAAATTCCTTACCACCTCAGCCAGTTCATAAATATTACCACTTTTTATTTTCTCCAAATTTGCCCGGTATCTACGATTCCAGTTGGTGGACATAGGACTGCTTTTATCTGATAATATATTAAATACCACATTAACTTCTTCTTCCTCAATCACTTTCCTCAAACCGATTTCACCAACATTTGCCATAGGAATCATTACTTTCATGTTACCAATGGGCATCCGCATGACGTAGTACGGTTTTTTCTCCCCTAGGATTTCCCTTTCCTCGATGGACTCAATGATCCCTGCACCATGCATGGGATATACTACCTTGTCACCAATATTGAACAACCTATCACCCCCAAGAGAGCTGCCTTATTTAAATTTTAACAGATTATTATGTGCATGTCAAAAATTTGTATATTATATCACACGTAAAAAAATGTAGTCAACCTTTTTTTGTCCCACCATAACATTGACAGGACAGAAGTTTTATCAGTATAATAACACTAGCATTAAAGCCATGAGTCAAAGGAGTGTTTTAGGGTGCCTGACCTCCAGTGCGAAGATTTCCAGCAAACCGTTGCTCAATTTCTCATGCGCCATCAAAGTGTTTTAGATATACTATCTAAATCCCAGGAAGCAAATGCCAGGATGAACCGGGCCGTTACCAAGGCCGTAACCTCTTGCGGTTGTCTTAAAGTACACGCCGAAAAAAAACCATTTCCCAAAGATGCCTCTTTAAAAGATTTAAAAAACCTGTTAGACAGTCATCTCCAGGGAGAGTTATGCAGCAACTGCCGGGACATAGTCATAAACGAAATGGGCAAGAACTTGTTTTATCTGGCTGCCCTCTGTAATACACTGAATATCACCCTCGATGAAGTAATGCAACAAGAAATTAAAAAGATTACAACCCTTGGAGTTTTCAATCTTACATAAAAAAAGCGTGACCTAATTGGGTCACGCTTTTTTTATACCACAGGCATAAGTGCAACGAAGGTTTCCACCTTCGCCTTTGGCTCACACCACGGATATAAGTCCCGCTACGTCGCTTGCGCCCTTAGTTTCGCTTAGTACAAGCCAGGTTTTCTTTATGCTAAAGCTATCTCGATGGCCTCTTTTACTGTTTTTACCTCTAGCAATTCTACTCCCGGGACTTTTTCTTCTATGTTACCCCCAGGAAGAAGACAACGTTTAAAACCAAGCTTTTTGGCCTCCTGTAAGCGTTTATGAACGTAGGGAATTCCTCTTATCTCTCCTGTTAGTCCTATTTCTCCCATGACGGCCAAGCCGGACAGACAAGGGACATTTTTTAAACTGGAGGCAATGGCCAGGGCTATGGATAAATCCAGGGCAGGTTCCAAAATTTTAATCCCCCCCACAATGTTGACATAAGCATCTTGAAAGTTTAGGTTGAGGCCTACTCGTTTTTCCAAAACAGCCATGATGAGATTTACGCGATTGTTATCAGTCCCTGTGGTCATCCGCCTGGGCTGGCCAAAGGAACTCTGGCTCACTAAAGCCTGTATTTCCACCAAAAGCGGTCTGGATCCTTCCATACAGGCCGCCACCACTGAGCCAGGAGAGAACATTGGTCTTTCCGCTAAAAAAGCCTGGGAAGGGTTGTTTACTTCTGTTAACCCCTCATTTTTCATCTCAAAAACACCCAGCTCAAATGTAGAACCAAAACGGTTTTTAATGGCCCGGAGAATCCTGTATTGATAATGGCGTTCTCCCTCAAAATATAAAACCGTATCTACCATATGTTCTAAAACACGGGGTCCCGCAATCATACCGTCCTTTGTCACATGTCCTACAATGACTACAGGAATATTAAGGGTCTTGGCAAGGTTCAAAAGGCGGCTTGTCCCTTCCCGAATCTGACTTATACTCCCAGGTCCTGAGCTAAGTTTCGATGAATATATGGTCTGAATAGAATCTACGATGACCAGCGAAGGCAGAGACTCTCTTATTTCTGACTCAATGGCATCCAGGTCAGTTTCCGACCACAGCCAGAGATTGCTGTTAGCCAGGCCTACCCGGGCTGCCCGCATTTTAATTTGCTGGGCTGATTCTTCTCCCGAGATATAAAGGACCTTGTTTAATTTCTGTGCTGCATAGGAAGCAGACTGCAAAAGGAGTGTAGACTTCCCGATCCCAGGATCTCCAGCCAGGAGGACAACAGTCCCCGGTACTAAACCACCCCCTAAAACCCTGTTGAATTCCGCCATGCCCAGGTCTAACCGCTCAACGGCTAAAGGCTTGATCTGGGGCAAGGGTTCAGGACGTAAGCCCCCGGTTTTGTGTCGACCCACTGCTGTCTTCTTCTCTATCACTTCTTCCACCAAACTGTTCCAGGCACCACATTCAGGACATTTTCCCAACCAGCGGGAAACCTCATAACTGCACTGCTGGCATACATATTTATATCTTTGTTTAGACAACCTGTTCCCCTCCCGAACCTTTACATTTGAACAATTCTCTCCTGTTACAGTAGTTTCCTGCCGTATTGCAGAGAAAAAAATAAACAGAGAAGGCATGCGCAACGCAACATGCCTTCTCTGTTTATTACTGGTGCATCGCTTGGCCAACTCTAACGACTATCTGCCCCTCTTCAGCATCTACGATTACTTTTTGTCCTTTCTGGAAAGTACCCTTCAGCTTTTCCTCAGAAAGACGGTCTTCGATTAAATTCTGGATAGCCCGGCGAAGGGGCCGTGCACCATAGGTGGGATTATATCCTTCCTTGGCAATAACCTCTTTGGCTTTATCTGTAACCTCCACAGTAACCCCTTGTTCGAGAAGGCGTTTGGCCAGACCATTTACCATCAGGGAGACTATTTCCTTGAGCTGTTCCTCATTAAGAGGATGGAAGACAATAATCTCATCAATTCTGTTTAAGAATTCTGGACGAAATACTTTTTTCATTTCCTCCATAATCCTGTTTTTCATCCGTTCATACTCATCTTTTTCCCCGGTAGCAGTAACAAAACCAACAGTAGGCTCCCTTTTAATGGTACTTGCGCCCACATTAGAGGTCATAATAGTTACCGTATTTCTAAAGTTAACGGTCCGCCCCTTTGAATCAGTAAGCCTACCATCCTCAAGCACTTGGAGCAGTGTATTAAAGACATCAGGGTGGGCTTTTTCAATCTCATCTAAAAGAATTACGGAATAGGGCTTTCTGCGCACCGCTTCTGTCAGCTGTCCTCCCTCTTCATGACCTATATACCCGGGAGGTGCGCCAATCAGTCTAGCCACCGTATGCTTCTCCATATATTCAGACATATCCAGTCTGATAATGGCATCTTCATCCCCAAAAAGCACTTCAGCCAGCGCTTTTGCTAATTCTGTTTTTCCTACTCCAGTGGGCCCCGCAAAAATGAATGAACCGATGGGGCGTTTTGGGTCTTTTAAGCCGGCCCTTGCTCTGCGAATAGCCTTGGAAACAGCCTTAATAGCCTCATCCTGGCCAATCACTCTCTGATGTAAAATCTCCTCCATCTTTAAAAGACGGGTGGACTCTTCCTCAGCCAGCCGCTGTACGGGAACACCGGTCCAACTGGAAACAACCTGGGCGATATCTTCCTCTGTAACAAAGGGCGTATTATGGAGCTTATCCTGTTCCCACTGGGCCTTAATTTTTTCCAATTCTTTTCTGGCTTTTTGCTCTTCGTCACGGAGCTCAGCAGCTTTTTCATATTCCTGAGCCATAATGGCTGCTTCTTTTTCCTTATTGAGATTTTCGATTTGGGCCTCAATTTCCCTGACATCAGGAGGCATGGTGACTACCTTTAATCTTACCTTGGAAGCAGCCTCATCAATTAAATCAATGGCCTTATCGGGCAGGAAACGATCGGTAATATAACGATCAGACAACTCTACCGCTGCCTTTATAGCACCATCGGTAATTTTCACCCTGTGATGGGCCTCATAGCGGTCTCTTAATCCTATAAGGATGGCTTCAGCTTCCTCTTTAGTAGGTTCATTGACCATAATGGGCTGAAATCTTCTCTCCAAGGCAGGATCTTTTTCCACATGTTTGCGGTATTCATCCAGGGTCGTTGCGCCTATGACCTGAATTTCTCCACGGGCCAGGGCTGGTTTGAGGATATTGGCCGCATCAATGGCCCCTTCGGCTGCTCCTGCCCCAATGAGGGTATGCATCTCATCAATAAATAAGATTACATTGCCACTGGTTCTTATTTCTTCCAATACTTTTTTGAGCCGTTCCTCAAAATCCCCCCGGTATTTAGACCCGGCGACCAGGGAAGCCATGTCAAGGGCTATAACTCTTTTTCCTTTTAATATTTCGGGAACCTGCCCTTTAATAATGCGTTGGGCTAAGCCTTCGGCGATAGCCGTTTTCCCTACACCGGGCTCACCAATGAGCACGGGGTTGCTTTTCGTTCTTCTGCTTAAAACCTGAATAACTCTTTCAATCTCTTTACTCCGGCCAATGACAGGATCTATTTTGTCATCCTCCGCCAGTCCCGTTAAATCCCGCCCGTATTCATTGAGATTAGGGGTTTGGGTGTTTTTGGCTACTCCTTTTTTCCCTCCTAGATTATTATTCATAGGACCTGTCCCGCCTAAAAGAGACAGCACCTGTTTGCGTACTGCATCGGCAGTGACCCCCAAATCGGCCAGGACCTGGGCAGCCACGCCTTCCCCTTCACGTACCAGTCCCAGGAGAAGGTGTTCTGTTCCCACATAATTTACACCCCATTTTTGCGCTTCTTCATTGGCCAATTCAAAAACCTTTTTCGCTCTTGGGGTTAATCCTATCTCCGCTGGTGTTTCGTAGCCTGGAGCCACTAAATCCGTTACAGTTTTGCGAACTGTGTTTAAATCCAACCCCAGGTTGATCAAAGCTTTTGCACCTATTCCTTCATTCTCGCGAATAAGGCCCAGTAAGAGGTGTTCCGTTCCTACAGCCGGATGTCCTAAAGATTTCGCTTCTTCTTTTGCCAAATAGATAACGTGCTGGGCACGCTGTGTAAACCGTGCAAACATTTTTTTATCCTCCTTGTTTCAATTTCTCTACAAATAATTTGGCCCTGGTGGCATCCCTTTCTAAAGCATCCATAGGTCTTCCTGCATACTTTTGTAAAAAACCTGGTTGAGCCAGTACCATTAATTCTGTGAGGTTGTCTTGCTTTAAATTAAGTTTCACCAGACCAAGGTCAACACCTAACCGTAAATCAGATAAAAGATTTAAGGCTTCTTCAGAACTCAAAATAGCGGCATTACTTAAAATGCCATAGGCTCTTCCTACCCGGTCGGTTAACTGTAAAGGCATCTCCTTTAACAGTATTTTTCGCATTTCTTCTTCTTTGTCAACTATTTGACGTGTAACATTGGTGAGATTCTGTATTATTTCGGCTTCTTTTTCACCTAAAGTAATCTGATTGGATATCTGAAAAATATTGCCTTTAGACTCAGTACCCTCACCATAAAGTCCCCGCACAGCCAGCCCTAATTGACTCAGCGTATGGAATATTTTCACAGCTTGCCTCGTCATGACCAGGGCAGGAATATGCACCATTACACTGGCTCTTAATCCAGTTCCCACATTGGTAGGGCACGCAGTAAGATAACCCTTCCTTTCACAGAAGGCAAATTCCAAGTGTTCTTCAAGGAGATTGTCAATTTTATCAGCATGCTCCCAGGCTTTGTCGAGCTGCAAACCGGAAAGCAAGACCTGTATACGCAGGTGATCCTCCTCATTTACCATAATGCTAACGGTCTCATCGGCACTGATGGCTAACCCTCTATTAGGTTTTTCCTCCAAGTGTTCAGGACTGATTAAGTGCTTCTCCAATAGTATCTGTTTCTCTAGTGGCGGCAATTCACTAAGACGTAAAAAGAAAAGTCTGGTTCCATTAAGCCTGATAGCTTCTACAGCCTTCTTCGTTCTCTCTAAAACAGCATGACTTTGGGATTCATTTTGAAAAGGCGGCATGGGTACCTTTTCCAGATTTCTTGCCAGACGCACCCGGGAACTGATAACAATATGATTAAGGGGCCCCTCATTTTTAGTCCAACTACTCTGGGCCCGTGAAAAAATCTCATTAATCATTGGACCTTACCTCCGTCCATCCCTTTCTCAAGCTCTTTAATTCTGTCACGGATGCTGGCAGCCTGTTCATACTCCTCCCGCTCCACAGCCAATTTTAGTTTCTCCTTAAGTTCTTCAAGCTGTCTTTTTAATCTAAAAGATTCACCCATACGTTTAGGAATTTTACCGGAGTGGACATTATTACCGTGAATCTTTTTTATCAGCGGATCCAATTGTGGAGAAAAGTGCCGATAGCATTCACTGCAACCCACACGACCCATTTCGGCAATTTTGTGATAAGGTGTCCTGCATTCAGAACACGCTTCAACATTGACTCTTTTGTCGGTTAGAGCAGGTTGTGTAAAAAAAGAACCTAAAAAATTATTAAACGTATTCAGGGCTATTTGTGGTATCCCGATACTAATCTGTTCGTCCTGTGCACATACTTCACAGAAATGACTCTCCTGCTTTTTCCCATTAATAAAATGCGTAATATGCACAGTAGCAGGTCTTTGCTGACATTTTTGACAGTACATCCTCATACCCCCTTATATATCGTCCCGGGAAATGGCAGTTAACGCGGCTTGTAAAATTCTCAGTCTAACCAAGTCCCGTTCAGGCAATGAAATTTGTAAGGTATCGCGACTGATAATGGCTTTTAACATATAATATTCCCGGTCTGTGATAATTTCCTCCTCCTTTAGGCGCCGGAGGATACCCTCTGCTTCCCACTGATCCAGGCTGTCTCCTAAATTGGTATATACATCCTGTATTTCTTTCTGTGAGAGTTTATCCCACGATAGTTTGATAATCCGCAAATACCCTCCGCCTCCACGGCGGCTTTCTACTAAATAACCTTGAGCAGGCGTAAAGCGGGTACTAAGGACATAGTTGATCTGTGAAGGAACACATTTAAACTCTTCTGCTAACTCACTACGCTGAATCTCTATGACATTCTCCTCTTGCAATAATTTTTTTATATATTCTTCTATCCTCCTCGCAAGACTCATTGTTATCACCTGACCTTTATTGACCTTGTGTTTATATTATAACAATAAGTTCCCTCATCTATTCAACCCCTATTTTTGAGAATATTCCTGCGCCAGCTCTTTTTATGCCTATATTTTAGAGTTTTATTTAACCTTTCCTTACCTTTATGACAGTATATCCTGACTTAATATTTAAAATAAAAAAGCACCTAGTTCAGTACTAAGCGCTCTTCCTCTTGTAATATGCAAGTAGTACTTTTCTACGGATCCTTTGGATGGCATTGTCTACAGCCTTAGCTTGTATCTCCAGGATTGCTGTTATTTCACGATAGCTCCTACCTTCTAACCTGAGCATTAAAACTTTTTGTTCCAAAATAGTTAACTCTTTTTGTAAAAAGGCTATGAGCTCCTGCAAACCTTCACGTTCTAGAAGATTTGTTTCGGGTGTATCCTTTTCATTTTTCAATAAATTGTCACCAGCATAATATTCAGTACCGTATCTGGCATTCTCTTTATCTACATAAGCGTAAATGGGAATTGCCTCGTTAAGAATCTGCTGTTTTTTCCTGTTCGACCTGCTGACAGCAGAATCTAACTCCCGTTTTATACAAAGAAAAGCGAAATTGCGAAACTTAACTTTTGTAGTAATATCATAAGCTTTAATGGCTTCTAGAAGCCCGATTGTTGCCTCTTGTAATAAATCCTGCTGGTCCCCATCCTTAAGATAATATTTCTGACTGACATAACGGATGAAACCTCGATATAAGAATAGGAGCTTTTCTAAGGCGTCTTTATTCCCCTGTTGTGCAAGCTGAACCAACTCTTCCTCACTTAAACGTGATAACATAAAAATTCATTGCACCTCCGACACCCTTTTATCATCAAATTATCACAGGATATGACATTTTGCATCAATCTGCCGTCCTGTTTTTTTAGGACTTGAGTCCCTTTGCTGATACAATTCGTTAAAATATGATTTTTACCACTCTTTTCTACAAATATTTTATTCATATTTCTACTTATTTCGCAAGCAACAGTGTGTTATTTTTTTACATTTTTCTTGCTAAATTTTGCAAAAAGAAAGCCCTTAGCGTAACTAAGGACCTAACTTACATAAATGGCTCCCCGAGCAGGACTCGAACCTGCAACCACTCGGTTAACAGCCGAGTGCTCTACCATTGAGCTATCGAGGAATAATATTTTTCACAAATTAAATATTAGCATAATGGATTTTTACTGTCAAGGCTCGATACCCTGGTAAATTTTTAAGCCTCTATTCTTCCTTTTCCAGTTTTTTAACCAGTTCCCAAGCAAAGGGTCCTAAATCATCTTCCGTAAAAGCCTTCATAGTACCTGCACACACTGTACGAATTGCTACATTAATCCAGTCATTTTCTACATTGAGGGTTTGTAACTTTTTACGAATGGCTACAGCAGCTTTAATACCTTCAGAAGAAGCCAAAGAATTTATTGTCTCCACCAGGGAGCTATCTCCTTGAAGCACTTTATTAAACTTGCTCAATAGACTGGCAATGGTCTCAAATCTTTCCTGATCATCAGTATTAACAACAATAATAGCCGGTTCACCACGAAAAATTTCTTTTGCATGACCAATTATTTTCGCATCAATAACAGCTATATTTCGATTATTAGCCGTTAGTACCGCATCAACATGGGCACTGGTAGCCATATTTAGGATAGTGGCGCCGTCTTTTACAACGCGCAATAGCTTTATCACCATATCTTCAATAGCGGTGGCCGGCAAAACCAGCATAATAATATCCGCACCAGAAGCTTTATTAATATCGTCACTGTATGCCGCCTGTACTTGTTCTGCTACTTCACGGGCTTTAACCCTATCTTTGTCTATAATAACTTTTTTTATTTCTGCAGGTATCCTACTGGCAATTAAGGTTCCCATACGACCTGCCCCAATAACAGCAACACTTTCTACTCCCATCAACAAAACCTCCTAGTAAGATTTACAATCCCAAAATAGGTTACTCTAATTATTATAATTAAAATTGTTCACTTCGCTAAATAATAAGTAAAATTTTTTAGTATTATATTTAAATCTCCCCAGTGCCTGTTGTTTTTTAGCGTCCATTTTGTTATCCTCCATTTCCTCGGTTTTATGGAGATATTATGACACGCTTGGAACTGGCTGACCATGCACTGGTTTATTAAGCGCTTACGTTTATTAAGCGCTTACTATAAACCAAAAAAAGAGACTCGAACAAAATCGAGTCTCTTTTAAGTATAATCCTGGCAACGACATACTCTCCCAGGCGAAATCGCCAAGTACCATCTGCGCTGAAGGGCTTAACTGCCGTGTTCGGGATGGGAACGGGTGTGACCCCTTCGCTATTGTCACCAGGAATTTTTTAGTTGTTAGTTGGTAGTTGTTAGTTGTTAGTGAAAACAACTACCTTACATTCTCTCAAAACTCCACAGAGGATACAGTAAATAACACCCGGTAGTCTGGCCACAGTTAGTATACTACCAACCTATTTAGCCCCCTAGAACTTTTGGAGAAAATGCACTTATATGTTAGTATTT
>CAZWTM010000044.1:0-21299 GCA_964637385.1 uncultured Peptococcaceae bacterium | reverse complement strand
GTCTCAAAGGGTACGCCTAATTGGCAAGAATGTGTTTCCAATCAAATTATACGAGAAGGGATACAATATGAACAAGTTGACAAGACTAACTATCGTTTGGACTCTCTTGTTACTTTTTTCACTAACCTTGTTGGCTCCTATTGGCCAAGCAGCTACGATTATCGCCCAGCCTGGGGACGTTAACGAAACCGTGGGCCAAATCAATGCCATGCTCAAAGCCACCGGTTATTACTATGGTACTGTGAGCAACACCTATGGGACAGCTACCAAGTCCGCTGTTCTTATTTTTCAAAGGGCCCATGGCCTGACTTCAACAGGTACTGTGGACCAGGCCACTTATGATGCCCTAAAGGCGGAGTATGCTGCCAAGACGGGCAACTCTTCTGTACCAAGTACACCAAGGGAGCCTGCTGTACCCAAAACGCCTGCAAGTCCTAGTACACCAACGGCTCCAGTTCCATCTTCGGAGCCTGCAGCAGCGCCTACACCAAAACCAGATTCATCTTACACACCTGAGAAGGTACCCGGTTTAACAGCTGATGAACAAAAAATGTTGGACATGGTAAACCAGGAACGAGCAAAAGCCGGTGTGGCGCCTTTAAAAATCGATATGCGCATGGTGCAGACTGCACGTGCCAAGAGTAAAGATATGATTGATAATAATTACTTTAGTCATACTTCACCAACTTTGGGTGGATTTGCCTCCCAGATTCGTACTGCTACCGGTGGTGACTATTCCGCTGTGGCCGAAAACCTGTCCGGTGGTAAAACGGTGGAGGCTGCCATGAAAGCCTTTATGAACAGTGCAGGACACCGCAAGAATATCCTCAATCCCAAGTTTACCCATATCGGTATAGGGATTGTGAGTGGCGGGCCTTATGGACAAATGTACACCCAGCACTTTGGAGGTTAAGGAGACTCCCTTAAGGGTCTCCTTTTTCTTTTTAAAAAATAAGAGCCGGTACAGGTACCAGCCTTTTTCAATTTTGTTTTTTAGAGTCGCATTAAATGATGGGTTCCCTATTCTTGTTGATTAAGTTTCCTAAACTATCGTGTATATAATTTGATCCTCTGCTAGCGATCAAACCCGAGGCAATCTTTCCTACATAGGGGAGATTAGATTGATAGCCCAAGATGGTAAAGACGTCTACTCCCATGTTGAAGGCATAGACCACACCGATAATGGCTGACAAACGGCGTAATACTGTCTGGGATTTTTCATCATCTAAAGAGGATATATAGGTAGAGATGGGTGAGGGCGTATCCTTAAAAAAGATTTGTACCGTAGCCTCTGTTAAGACGGCTAAAGCAATAAGGGTGCCCAGTGCACCAAAGTCCGGCATCAATTATCCCTCCTAACGATTTTTAAGAATTATGCCTTGTATCTCTTCTAAAGCTTTTTCCAGCTGTTTAACTCTTTGCTGGAGAATCTGGTTTTTTTTCCTTTCTTCCTGGAGCATGGCCAGCAATTTTTCCAATTCTTTGTTGGGATCTGCAGGTTTTTCTGGACCTGGTTTAGGAGAAAAATATTCTTCCAGGGCCGCCATTACGGTGGCTTTAGGAAAGCGGTCTCCGGGGCATTCGGTCTTTTTTATTTCCCGGTGGAGCAGGACGTTCTTTATGGGGATATGATATTTTACTAGCAGGTTTTTCAGTAATTCGATAAGTGAGGACAATTGTTCAGGATAAATATCCCTTTTACTCAGGTTCCCAATTACAGCAACACCAATAGCATGCTGGTTATAATAAGTGACACCCGCATGGGCACCTTGTACGGATAGACTCCGCCCCTCCACCACTTTGCCATCTTTTTCTATAACATAGTCATAGCCGATATCCTGCCAACCCAACTTCATATGATAACGGCGAATTTGTTCCGTATCTTTTTCCTCTGCTCCTGTATGGTGAATGACGATGTGCGTCAAGTCCAGCCGGGGCATGTTCTCAACTCCTTCAGCCTTATATACCGGGTAAGATACTTTTTATTATACTCGGCTGTTGTAAAAAATGTTAACGTTGCCAGGAGAAAGGGGGGTATCGTGAGCCCTTTGGCTGCGAAAATACCTATAGCTCTTCCTCCCAGGGGATTAGGTTTGGTCTGGGATCGAGGATGGACTCGTATTGCTCTTTTATACCATAGAGAGCGCTGGGGTCCAGTTGTTTATAACGGTAATATTTTTGCAGGCGGTCCTTGGGTTTAAGCCAGCCTAAATGTTTAAGCCGCAGTTGGGAGGCTTGCCCCTTTAGCTCAGTTATGTTTTTGGGAAGGCGCCCACAGTGTTGGGGTGTTTCTTGCCAAACGTACCTAAAGTCAGGGAGATATCTCACCATAAAGGGGCGGTACCATTGATGGGCGTTCCAGTAGGTATCTTCACGATAATAGTTTTCAGCCCACATGTCGTATAAACGAAAGGCATAATAATAGACTTCCCGGTTTTGGGCCAGTTCTCTTAATACGGCTGGAGCCCTGTCTTCAAAGATTTCGTCGGCATCCAGGACTAAAATCCAATCAGGTTCAGTTTTGACAACCATTTCCCAGAGTTGTTTTCTTAGTATAATCTCATTGTGGAAAGATGGTTCTTTGTTAGAAACGAGAGTTAAAGGAATACCCTGGAGCACTTTACGGCACACCTCTACGGAATGGTCTTCGCTGGCATCATCCAGGATCACGGCCCTATCTATATATTGGGCAGCATGCTGCAGGACTCTTTCCAGATACCTGTCGGTTTCATTTCTCATCAGCATGGCCAGGGTAATGTGATTCCTTTTTTCGGTTTTTCTTTGCAATATGGGAGTTTTTACCCTCAGGCTGCCGTTAGCTCTTACTTTATGAGACGTTAGCTTTATTTGATTTTTGTACTCTTTGAGTTGCTCCAGTTCAGAAAGCCGGTAAATGTGAAAAGGCGGGTAATGGGTGTCGGCATAGAGCTCTAAGCCCAGAGCGGCGGCCCGAATACAGAAGTGGCGATCTTCGCCCGTGAGGCTTAAATTATATATTTCGCTAAAAGATACTCCCCTGGCCAGAGCTTTCCTGCTGATTAAGGTACAGGCTCCTAGACCGCCTACTTTATAAGTGCCCGGTTGGGCGAGGAGCTGGAGAAAATCCATAGTTCTTTTGTTAGCTTCTTCTTCACTCAGAGTTTCTCCTCTTGAAAGGTGATAGAGCCTGTACTGGTCGCCGACCCATACTTGAGGAAGGGGAATCATTTCCGGTTTCCATTTGGTCCAGTAAACCTCGGATACAATATCTTTGTCTAAAGAAACCAGATGCCTGATGGTTTGGGGATGGAGATACAGATCACAGTCAACAAGAAAAAGGTAATCATAGCCTTCCTGGAGGGCTAGTTCAATAAATTTATTTTTATATGCGGCCACTTTCCAAATCAGGTCTTCCTGCCAGTGGTGTGTCATCTCATCGCAAACATAAGAATCACCCCCTCTGCCCGGAAAGATCCTGACATTACTTTTATTTTGGGAAAACTCCGTCAGTAAATCATGGTCATTATCATCATCAATAAAAGCGAAATCTAAGGCCAATCCCGTGGTGTCCACTAATTCCAGGGACTCCAGGAATTCCGCCAAAATTTCTTTTTTTTGCTTAACGGGACTTGCGACGAGAACCTTCATTGATCATACTCCTCCTGTAATAAGCCTGGGTATTGATTTTGCTTCGATGGGGAGGGATACCACAGGGGACAGAATTCATTAATGAGGAGAAACAAAATATCTTCTAATAACATTTTTAGTTTACTGCTTAAGGGAAAATAGCTGCACTCATATTCTTTTTCCGCTACTTTCCCATAAAAAGCCAGTTCCTTTACAGCTGCGGTCAGGTATTCCCAAGACTCTGGCCTGTTGTAAAGGGGTTTAAGTTGAGGCAATAAGGCGTTACAGCCTTCACTTAACAAAAGGAGTTCCTGTTTAAAGGCGTTAAGGCAGACGAGGTGATAAATAGTTAAAAGTAAAACTACCAGGGATAGAGAGATTTCACCATTCTGGACCAGTTTCTGCCAAATTTCGATTTTTCCCTCCACGGTGGTAAACTGGCAAAGTTTATCAAATCCCAGCGAATATTTTTTTTTTTGGACTAGACCGAGAAGCTGGGTGAGAGGATAGAGTAGATGGGGGGCTTTAACTAAGGCCGCTAAATAATTGGTTTCTGCCTGGCTGTAATTTCCTGATAAATTATGGGTATCCCCGAGAAAAGAGAGAAGTCGGGAAGAGGGGAGAACCTTGCTTCCCCCTAGGTGGAGGGTACTATTAAAATCGTCAATAGCTTCCTGGTATTTGGCCTGACTCAGATAGGCCAGGCCCCGCAGTAAGATAAGGTTAGGCTGGTTGGGTAAAATCTACAAGGACTTTTCCACAAACCTAATAAGTGTTTCTGTTTTTCCCAATTTTAGATAACCCAGGGCTGTATTGAACAGGACGTCCTCAAAATAGCCCTCGTTCCCCTTAAGATAGGCCAGGGCCTTTTCCAGGCAGGCCAGACCCTCCAAGACGTCGTTAGCCAGGTAGAATTCCAGGGCCAGGCAGTATAAAAGAAAGGGATCTTGGGGGTTATTCTCTAATTCCCTTTTAATGATTAGGGTATTACGGCTGTATTTGTCCTTCTCGCTAAGTTGAGTATCTAAATATCCGAAATGCTTGATAATCAAGGGTGCTTCAGCAAGCCCCTCATAACCTTTACTCCTGATAATGGAGGAGGCCACTTGTTCATGGATGGCCCCTTCAAACCGGTAAGCAGGTTTATTCCTGAATAATCTCACCACCTGGTCCCAGGCTATTTCTTCACCGGCACCCAGGTAACTTTTGATGGTAAGAAAGTATCCCTCCACCTGGGGTACAGCAAGCAATCGCTGAAAATCCTGGACATCAATGTTATCCAGTTCTTCGTCGGCATCCAGGAACAAAATCCAGTCACAGGCGGCCTGTTCCAGGGCAAAATTTCTGGCCTGGGAAAAATCTCCCGTCCAGGTGAAAGTAAATATTTTGGCCCCTGCTTCCCGGGCCAGTCTAATCGTCTCATCAGAGGAGCCCGTATCTACCACAATTATTTCGTCCACCAGGTGTTTTACACTGTTAAGACAAGACAAAATAAAATCTTCTTCATTTTTGACAATCAGGCATAAGCTTACGGTTGGTTTATTCATACCTTTGTACCACCACATCCGAATTTGTATTCTACGAGATTGTGGAGGTCAGAGGATTTATCCTGGTAATGTTCCACCAAACGCAAATAGCCCTCGGGGGAAATATTTTTTAGGAATATTTCCAGGCCTTGGCGCAGTTTCCAGTAGTGAAGACACTGCCGCAGCCGGGGATCCGGTAAGCAGCAACTGCTTTCGTTGAGAAGTTCCAGAACAGGTTTCAGCACATCCATCCCCCTTATTTTCTGAGGGGGGGTGATCATTTCATCCCGTTCCAGGAAACGGATGAGGTTTAAAAGGACATAGCCATGGCATCTGGTCTGATGATTTTTCCATAATTCAAGGGCCAGAATTCTAGCTTCCGGAAAACTTCCTCCCAGGAGGAAAGCGATGGTACGCTGCAGTTGCGCCTGGGTATAAAAAGGACTCGTTGGGGAAATTTCACTTAAGTTTTGCAAGCCTGAGAGGAGCCTTCCTGAAAAAATACTGTATTTACCAAGGTAAAACTTTACTTCTTCATCTTTATTGCCCCTTATGTTACAGGATTCCAGGCACTCTATGGCCAGGGCCCTGAAACCCGCTTGAAAAAACAAATGAGCCACGGCTAAAGCCAGTTCCACATTATTAAGGTATTTATGTTCTTGAAAATACGCCAGGGTACGGTGGGCACCGTATTTGGTTAATAAGAGCACAAAAAGGTTATAAATGGGATAGATATATTTCTCATTAGCTTTCAGGGCCATGACGTAATAATCCACTGCTTTTTCTGTTTCCCCCAGCTTTTCCAGGCAAAAACCCAGGTGATAATAAGCCAGAAAACTTTCCGTTCCTGCCAGGTGACTGAAGAGAGGGGGCGGCGTTCCACACTTTACGGCCTGGGTGAACCATTTTATGGCAAGCTCATACTCTTCTTTTTCCTCAAAGAGATGGCCGGCTAAATAATAAATGTCGGTATATTCAGGGTATTTTAAGTCTGCCTCCAGACACAGGCAAATGGCCTCATCCAGCCTGCCCAGGCTTTGCAAACACACAAGCAAATACCGCAGGGCAGGTCCGCGAAAGAGCAGGTATTCATCGGTAAGGTTGTGATAGGCACTCTTCAAATAGGAGAGGGCCTGGGCCGGTTTGCCCAGCATCAGCCACTCCACACCAAGATAATACTGTAAAAAATTGTTGTGCGGATCTTCAGCCAAGGCTTGTTTTAAGAGAGCCAGGTTTCTTCCCCGTTTACGGTTACGTTCTTTTGCTGGCAGGAGCTTATGGTTGATAACAGGACTTTCAGCGATCCCTACCGCATTTTTGGGGGGAACGATAACCTGTTCATGAATCTTTCCTTTAAAACGATAGGAACCATTGTTTTTAAAAAGGCGCAGTACAAAAAAACGGTTATACACACCGGTGAAGTCAGTCGTAGGATTGTTAAGCGGCAGGAGGTAGGCTTCAGTTGCTTTGTCCCTGCTGACCAATGACTTCAGCTCATCACTTGCACAAAGCAATTCTTCATCGGCATCAAGGTAAATGATCCACTCTCCCTTGGCTTTATCCAGGGCAAAATTGCGGGCGGCGCTGAAATCTCCCTGCCAGGGATAGAAATAAATTTTATCTGTAAAACTCCGGGCAATCTCCACTGTATTATCGGTGGAACCTGTATCGACAATAACGATTTCGTCCACCTGCTTATAGACGCTGTTAAGACAGTTTTCAATATTGGCTGCTTCATTCCTGACGATCATAGTCAGGGTAATTGTGTTATTCATCAGGTAACCGGGGCCTCCTTCAATAATTTTTGAAAAACATCGACCTCGGGATATTTTAGAAGGGCCTCCTCTAAAATCATTCTCCGCTTTTTCTCGTATAACTGAATTAATCTAAGATAATAGCGGGGTTGGTCGGGGTCAATCTCCTGGGCATAGCGGTAATGCTCCTCGGCCTCAAGGAATTTTCCCCTTTCGTGATAGATCTCTGCCAGGAGAAAATGAGCCTCTCCATCCTGTCTTATTGTTAAATATTCTTTTAGATAGAGAGCCGCCTCTTCTTCATAGCCATAGTCATAAAAGAGCTGGGCTATGCTCTTGCTGTGCAGTGTTCGAATACTGGGGTTCAAACATTTTAAAAAGTGTTGAGCTTTCTCTGTTTCCTTGAGGGCCAGGAGTCTTTTTACAATGTCCAGTAAGAGGGCCATACCATCTGATCCCAAAGTTATTGCTGAAAGATTTGTATTGGTGAAAAGGTTTACAACTTTTTGTGTATCTTCTGCTAATCCCAGAGCAGAAAGTTCAGCTGCCAGGGACAGAACTTTGCGCTTACTGTTCTGGAGCCAGAAACAAATTAGTTTGTTGAATTTGGCCAGGGGATATAAGTGACTCTCGGGAGTATAAGTATCCAGAATTCTCAGTGCTTCCAGATAGCGGCGTTCTTGGGCCAGACAGATGGCTTTCCATAAAAGGGTTTCAGGTGAGAGGGGCTCCGTCCTCTCCGCTCTTAATAAATAATCGAGGGCCAGGCCGTAAGCCCCCTGGTGGAAGTATATTTCGCCCATTACCAGAATGGCCCTGGCATTAGAAAAGTCAAATACTTTTTCCAGGGATACTTTAGAATATTCCGGATTAAGGCGTGGATTTAGAATTTGCACTATCCTTTCCAGGGCCGGCTTAAAGTAGGGATTATCACGTAAGCTGGTAATGTAAAATTTAAGACTCTCCTCATAATCAAGAAAGGTTTCGGCTATTTTAGCCAGGTGATAGTAAGCCCGAAATCCCCTGACACCTCCGAAGGAGGCGTACTGGGCAGGCTGTTCCGGCATGGAGGCCGCTTTGAGTAAATATTCCTGGGCTAACTTGTATTTTTTTAGATCCAGGTAGAGAAGACCCGCGTAATAGTATAAATCGGCATAATTGGGGAATAGCTTAAGACCCAGGAGTGCCGCCTGAAGGGCTTTTTCAGGTTCTAAGGCTGACTGGTGGGCTAACACGATATAGCGTATCAGTTTGGGAAAATATACGGTATTAGGATCAAGGTTATTGGCAGCCTGAGTTAGCTGGAAGGCAGCTTCCGTATAGCGTTCGGCACGAAACAGTTCCACACCATAGTGATACCGTAATAAAAAGTCCTGGGGTCTTTCCTGAAGTTCTTTCTCGATTAAGTTGAGATTTCTATTTTTTTTATCTTTTTCCTTGATTTGTTTGTCTAAATAACCGTAATGCAGGATAACCAGGTCTTCGGCCAGGCGGTAGCTGGCCTTGCTGTTTTTCTCCAGGATAACGTCGGCGATTTGTTCATGGATAGCTCCACGGAACCTGTATTCCGGGCGGTTTCTAAAGAGGCGAAAAACCAAATCTGGGCAGGTTTCCACCCAGCCCTCGTTTCCCAAATAATTAATAATCTTAACCAGATAACCTTCCACATCGTCGATAGAGGTTAACCTTCTTAGGATTTCTGCGCAGCCTGCCGCTAATTCCTCATCGCAGTCCAGATAGAGGATCCAGTCCCCAGTGGCCTGATCCAGGGAAACATTACGGGCATCGGCAAAGCTGCCGTTCCAAAGGAAGGTGTAAACTTTAGCACCGAATTCGCGGGCTATTTCACAGGTATTGTCAGTGGACCCCGTATCCACCACAATGATTTCATCAACGGCTCCGGCCACACTGGTAAGACACCGGCGCAAATTCTCGGCCTCATTTTTGGCAATAATACACAAACTAATTCTTGTCTCCATAATATTCTGCCAAACTCCTCATGGTTAAGTTTTATCTAAATGTAGCAAAGGCTGCTAGTGTAATTTTTGCAACGAAGGTATGTACCAAAATCTAGCCTTTTCCATAGTATATTATGAGCCCTCAATAAAATTAGTTCATAGGGAAAGGAGTGAAACTTATGCCTAACTTTAAAATTTTCCAAGACGAACCAGATCAGGTACGGGTGAAAATATTCGGCAGCAACAACGTTGCTTTCAATACAGATACTTCCGGTAATTTGGCTATCACCTCAACGGGTCTGGCTATTACCCCACCGGCCAACGGTCTCTCCATTACCAGTACGGGCCTGGCCATCACGGCTCCGGCCAACGGGCTTACAGTGACGGCCCCAGCCGAAGGCCTCGCCATAACCCCGCCTACCGGAGGATTATCCATCACCCCACCGGCCAACGGTCTTTCCATTACCAGTACGGGCCTGGCCATCACGGCTCCGGCTAACGGGCTGACCGTAACGGCCCCGGCCGAAGGCCTTTCCATAACCCCGCCTAGCGGAGGATTATCCATCACCCCACCGACCAACGGTCTCTCCATTACCAGTACGGGCCTGGCCATCACGGCTCCGGCCAACGGGCTTACAGTGACGGCGCCGGCTTCCGGCCTGGCTATCACACCACCGGCCAACGGTATTCTCATCACTACCACAGGTTTGGCCGTGGCCACGGGGACTACCGATGTCTCAGCAACCAGGGCAAATATCACTGATACGGCAGGGACTCCTGACGAAACCTATACCGTTTTAGGCCTGAAGACCTGGACTTTCGGTGTGGTCAATGCCTCTACAGCAGCCAATGCCCAGGCCCTGGTCAAACTACAGATCAGTCCTAATGGGACCACCTGGCAGGACGAAGTGGGACCAGTCACCATTAACCAGAATGGGCTGTCAACTTTTGTTGCTAACGTGTTTTTGAAATATGCCCGTATATACTACAGCGCCGTAAACGCAGCCAGTGCCGTAACTCTCAATATCTTTTTCCAAGGCCAGTCCAACTAATGTTTCGTCCAAGCACCTGATTTCCCACCAAGTCATAAATTAATAGTACGAAACTTATGAACCTGGCAGGGGGACAGTATGGATAAGCAAGGAAAACTAGAAAAAGATCTTATAAAATACGTCCACAACACTGTTCCCCGCCAGGAAATTGTCTGTATTTCCGCGGATTTAGTTCTTGACAGCCGTTACAGGGATATTTTTAAGGAGTATACTTTTGACGTTCCTTTTTTTCTCACGGAAGATTGCGCTGCCGTCCATTGTACACCCCTGGAGGGAACTGAAAGAATTCTTTTATTAGGTAAGGAGCCTACAGTCCAGAGGGGTATGTATAATGTTTCATTAGGTATCTTTAAGTCTTTTCTTTTTACGATTCACTGTGCTACGAAAACAATAGAGCTTACAAAAGAATTGTTTATCCCTGTATCATGTTCTCTGGCCCTGGGTCAGGCTGTTACTCCCAGGTTTGAGGCGCAAGTTTATTTAACCTACTCCAGCTGTATATTGGAGGGTGAAAGCAGAAATGCCTGGTTTTTCGGTCAACAGCCGGGCGAGCAGTTTGCTTTTGCCATGGCCTTAGGGGATGCTCACCCCTTCGTGTGTGTTGGTTCCCCCTCGGCCAGGGTTGGGGCTTGCCATGATGCAGGTAAAATAACGGTGTTTTCTATTCCGGATGGCGTCAAGCTCTACGAAGTTTCCGGAACAGCACAGGATGATGACTTCGGGTTTGCCCTAGATACCGGTTATGATTTAAACGGTGATGGATGGGATGATATCCTGGTAGGTGCTCCTTCAGCCAAGATCGGAAGCGCAGCGCGGGCAGGTTATGTCCGCGTTCTTTCCGGTAAAGACGGGACTACTCTCTTAACGATAAATCATACGGAAGAGGAGGCCCAGTTTGGCTGGGCTGTTAGCTGGGCTGGTGATTTAGACGGAGACGGTGTTCCGGATTTTTTGGTAGCCGCTCCCCAGGCTTCTCCCGAAGGGAAAATTAATGCCGGAAGCGTCTTTGTCTATTCTGGAGCTTCCGGCAGCTTATTATATCGACTAGACGGCCAAAATCCAGGTGATGCTTTCGGGTATGCCTTAACAACCATAGGGGATGTTGATGGTGACGGGATACCTGACTTGGCCATAGGTGCCCCTTTGGCTTCCCCGTCGGGTTTATACCAGGCAGGTGAGATCTATGTCTATTCCGGTGCTGCCGGTTCCTTAATCTATAAAATAGAAGGTACGGAATTTAACGCAGGTTTAGGTTTTTCTCTAAAGGCCCTTCCTGACATAAATGGTGATGGCATTCCTGAGATTTTAGCCGGCGCTCCTGGAAGCTCACCCGGGGGAAGAAGTGAAGCCGGTTCCGCCTATATCTTTTCTAGCCTGAATGGGAGCCAACTCCTGCATTTTGCGGGCCCTGTAAGCGGGGAAGAGGTGGGAATAGCAGTAACTCCCGTGGGAGACTTGGACAACGATGGTCAACCTGACTTGGCCCTGGGTGCTCCCAGTGCCTCCCCTCATAATAAACGTTTTGCGGGTAAGGTTTATCTGATCTCTAGTCGCACCGGGCAAATACTACAGGTACTGGAGGGTCAAGAAAGCTGGAACCAGTTTGGCTGGTCTGTTGCCGGCAGCAGCCTCTTGAATGCTAATAGTATACTGTTTATCGGGTCTCCCGGTAATGATGCCTTATATATGTATCAGGGTAAGAGGCATATTATGCGGTGTGAAATGCATCTGTGTATCACTCTATCCGTCCTACAGAAAAGGGAGATTTTAATTCCTGCCATGCTGTGACTCACCGCTATCCGACTTCCTACATCCGCCATCAGTGACCAGACCAGACTAAAGGGACTCCGTCCCTTAACACCCCTAATCAATAATTTATAATTCCTGATATATTAAAAAATATATTAAAAAAGCCCACATTTGGTGGGCTTTGTAGATAGTGAGTACACTGCCGTATTGAGCAGTGTACTTTTTAGTGGGCTTTTTTGCACAGGATTTTGATGGAAGAGAAGGTTAGAAGCACTGAGCCGGCGGAGTGGGTGGGCAAACACCGGGGATAGTAACACAGGGAGCCGGTACGCAGAAACCGTAGCTGGGAACCAGCAGCTGGACAGTGAGGATGCACTTGATAACCAGGCAAACCTGGAGGGTACAGGTAACGGTGATGGATTCGAGGTTGACAGCACTGACAATACAGCTGCAGAAGAGCAGGGTGCTTTCACTGCAATCGGGAGAAACCCCTTCGGGGCAGCACAGGGTGACTGTTTTGGTAAAATTAAACACCCTGTCAACGGTTTCGGTAGGATTATTGGGGTTCGTAAGGGTGATGGGGACGGAAACCAAGATGGTGATGGTGAAGAATCCACCGCCAGCGGAGACCCGGGAAACCTCTGTACAGGTAATACTACTACCCGGAGTGAGTTGACAGGGGGTGATAGTACCTACAGCAAAAGGTCCTGTGGTAAACTCGGTTAATCTGGATATAGTTGTATCCCGGGAAAGATCATGGATCTGAAAGCAGCTGTCGTATACTTTGTCTACGACAATACATTCAATCCTCGTTGGGGGTGGGCAGCCTTCCGGTGGGCATACGCCAGGGGTTACTTCCTGTGCAATTTTTGCGGTCTTATCAAGCATCTAATATTTCCTCCTTTCATAAACATAAGGTTTATGTCTAATGTATTGTATTAGTGAGTTTTTAAAGTTGTTACAGTCATTAGGGGTAAAAAGTTAAAAAGTAGGTTTTGGCTAGGCAGTCATAGCAAGAAAGGGTAATGTATAGTATTAAATAAGTAGCACTGTTGGGTTTGGGGAACTGGAGTAAGTAAAGGGTGGGGATGAGGGTTGGAAAAACTAATCGTTTCAGGTGACCAAGATATCTGGTATTTATCTGGAAGGCCCCAGGGTTTATCCTTAAGTCTCTTGCTCGCTACCAAACCTGTAGAGAATGTATCCCTCTGGGAAGTGGTGCTGGATAGAGCGGGTAATCCCCACTTGCTCCTGGAAAAGAAAGGTGAAACTGAGTATTACTATTGGAACGGGAGTTCTTGGTTTGCAGGGGCAAAGCCCCTGATTTCTCGTCCAGGTAAATTCTTTCTAGCTTTTAGAGATAACAGGGAACTTCACCTCCTGGTTAATCATGAGGAGGGGACGCCGAGAGATTTTACTCACCTTTATTTAAAGGATGATATTTGGTATCAGGAAGAGATACCCCTCATTCCCAGAGGAGCCAAGATTCGATCTTTTTTTAATTGGCCGAAAGACGGCCTGACACTTATTTATAAACTTGAAGCCCCCATAGAAAATAGCCTAGGAATAATTCATTATGATGGTCATTGGAAGAATCCCCGGAAATTAAATCTCGGGGGAGGGAGGCTTTTAAACTGTTATCCCCATACCGATGCTTTATTGCTCTTAGCAGGGGAAGGGACTTTGGAGGGGTGCATTTTTGTGATTTATACTATTCCTTTGGCAGAACCAGAAAATTCCCGTCAGCATGTTTTGGGAAGAGTCAAGGGTTGTGAGGGGTCCCCAACTCTTTTCTTTAGCAGAAAAGGTGTTTTAAATATTTGTTGGAATTACCGGGGACGAATTTATCTGGCCAATGTCGATACAAAAACTTTCGACCTGTTAAATCTGGTAGAAAGCGATATCTTTTATCCTGCAGAATTCATTTCCCTTACGGGTCTGGGAAACTTACCGGGTTTGCTTGCCCTAAAAAAAATCCACGGAACCAGCTTAGACTTTCCCGCAGTGATGACGGTGGAAACCTTAGAAATGATGATCAAAGGGAGAAGTATAGCCAGTAGTGATAATATGGCCAGGGGAAAGATGAAGTGTTATCGTCAATTGCAAAATGTCAGACCTTCCAGGTCTTAGTTGCAACTCCTTCAACTCCGTTGAATGTAGTGATAACCTAACTGGGCAATGGTATAGGTGATGGTTTGTAAACTAACTTGGCCCGGATTAAAAGCAACCACTAACTTTTTCTGGTGGAGGATAGGTTTTACGCTACTCACCCCTTCTAAGGCGAGCAGGGCAGAAGTGAGTTTGTCTTTATCCTGCTCATTGTACATATCGGTAACAGTAATGGTGACAGGGAACTCTCTTCTCGCCTGGGCATATAGTTTAGCGCTGGGCATTTTGGAGGCTTCAGGATCAAATAACCTTTTCTCCATGAGATTGTCAACTGTTTCCTTATACCAGCTCATACTTTCATTTGCTCCTTTCTTACAGGCACCAGCCTGCTCTTGATCATTTTCACCCGCCCTCTCTGACAAAAGTGAGGTCTTTTTGCTGAAGAAGATAATCAATAAAGCTTGGGCTGATCAGGGTTGGGTTGAAACTAATCCTGACAGCATTTTGGGGTTTTTCCAGGATAGCAATTTCTTTGACTAGAGGATAGACTGCCTCCACTAATAATTGTTTCTTCTCCTGCTCTTCCAAATTATTAATGATATAAAAGACTTCAGCATGCTGGCTTAAGTCGATATCTTCACCCCGGGCATCTATCCATAAACGTGTCTGGGGTAATTTCATCTAACTCCTCCTTTACCTTTTTTCTTTGTATACTATTCTTTAGGGCCTTTAGTTGTTCATAGGTAAAAGCTTTTTGCCAAAAAACAACAGGTGCGTAAAATTACACAAAACTGGGAGTTTAAAGGCTTGTACCAGGTTTGGGTTCGGTTAAATTAACTAACAACCTGCATTTAAGACGTTGTTTTAGGTTGCAAGTGCAAAGTATATTAGAGTTATCACCGCTTAGGAGGAAAAAAATATGAACAAAAAACTTGTCAAAACTTTAGCCGTCTTAGGGATTTCCGCTTTACTGACTTCCCAGTTATTCGTACAAGAAGCCTATGCTTCCTGGGGGGCTGCCAGATTACGTGACTTACAAGGTACAACTACCGCCCAGCCTGCCCCAAGTACGCCGACTAGTCCTACTACACCGAGTACAGGCAGCACTACTTCTGCTACACCGGGCACTCCAACGGTCACAACGCCTGCCACTACGCCTTCTTCACCGGCAGCACCTTCCCCTGTAGAACAAGGGAGTATGAACGCGGAAGAACAGTTAATGTTGAAGTTGATAAACGAAGAAAGAAGTAAAAATGGGCTGAAACCCTTGGCGCCTATGGCTAAACTCAATGAATTGGCCCGTCTTAAGAGTATAGATATTATTAAAAAGAACTACTTTTCCCATACCTCTCCCACTTATGGTTCATTTGCCAAGATGGTTTATGATGCCGGCATCAGGTTTCGCTCCGTGGGGGAGAACTTAGCGAAAGCCCGTAATGCTCAACATGCTTTTACCCTTTTGATGGCCAGTTCCGGGCATCGAGCCAACATTTTGAACCCCAACTTTACCCATGTTGGGCTCGGTGTGGTACCCGATAGATATGGTGTTGTCGTAACACAGCTTTTTATTATGCAATAGTTGAAAGAAACAGAAAACCTGGCGAGGAGGCCAGGTTTTTTTATGACATATTTCCATAAAGAGCATATAGTGATAGTAGTAAAATTGTGAAGGAGGGAGAATCACATGTTTAATGTCTACGTGGCCGATCAGCTTTTAGCATCCTATCCCAAAAAGCAAGAGGCCTTTTTTCAGGCTTTTTGTGCCATACATAATATTTCTTACCGCTGTAATGAGGTGGGGGACTATATTTTATTTCCTCCCCTGAAAGGTATCCACCTGGTTATTTGCCCCCTAAACGATAACAATCAGGAGCTAAATCAGGTGGTAAAAAGACTTGCCGATGGGTTAAAAGCCCAGGGGGCTCTGGTCTTGTTCAGCTCCTATAACTCTTTTCACAGTAAATTGATGAAAATGCTCAAGGTACAAATATTTCTAAGTTTTACCAATCACGATTGTCCAGAAAAGAAAGGAAAAGTTCGCTTCTTTTATTCCTTAAAACAGAAAGAGGAAAGTTTACAGGTAGTTGCTTCCATTATTAAGTACCTGGCTCAACAGAAAGAGCCTTTAGAGTATGAAATTCCGGGACTGTGGGATTTTGTCTTGAATTTCAAATACAACAAACTCTATCTGTCGGATGTGCCTTCAGTGTTAATGGAATTAGACCATGTGGACCTTACCGGAATAGAATATCTGGAAAAGGCCATTATTGACGGTTTATTGGATAAGTACGGTAAGATACCTCTGGAAGATCAATTAGCCCTGTTAAAAGAGCTGGCCGGCAGTCTAGAAGAGGAGAAAACGCCGGCAAAAGTGGAAAATGAGAAGGAGGAAGAAATAATCCACGAAGATATTGATCCCGTTGTAGTGGAAGAGATTCTATGCAAAGAAGAAAGTCTCTTAGAAGTTAATGAAGCAACGGTAGTGAAGGAAAAAGAAAACATAAAGGAAGAGATTGAGCTACTGAATGTGGTTGAGGTAATAAATGAATCAGAGGTAAAAGATGAACCGGAAGTAAAAGATCAACTACAACAGCAGGTTACTTCTGTTTCTGCAACAGAAAATAAGATAAATAAGGTGTCTCTCCCCTTGACTAAAACTACTGATACAAATAGGAAACAAGCAGTTACGGGTGTTACTAAAAAAACTAAAAAGAAGTACAGGGGAAACCGGAGTCCCTTTCTATATCCGCCCGAAGATGGACCCGTCTTCCCCTTTGCTCTTTGCGCCAGAGAAGATCTTTATCAAAAGTTGTATATTTCTTCGAATACTTCTCCTCATGATTGTGTAAAAAGTACTTTTAGTCAGCAAGCAATGCCAACGCCTGAAATTCCCTGGCAAAAACCCGAGCAGCAGGGGGTATATCGTACTATTATGCCTAAAACCTATAATGCTCTGCTTGAATTGAAAAACCTGGCTGATACGGTCTGCCCCCAAGAGACCACTCCCGAGGAGATACACAAAGATTTACCTGCTTGTGTAAAGGAGATGGCTTATGAAAACTGGTTTGGATGTCAAACCCCTGGTGACAGGGCACCAGTTTAGAGGTATTGGTGTTTATGTAAAAAAACTTTTACAGACTTACCTCCATACTTTTCATGGGAATAAGACTTTCTTTGCCATACCAAGGGGAATTGAGCTTTTACCGCTCAATGCTCCACGGCGGTACCAGCATTAATTACATTAATTAAAACCTGAATCTGTATCCGTGAGCCACCTGGGAAACTCTGCGGTCAAAGGGATTGGCCAGGGCTTCAGCCTTTACCTGGGAAGAATGTGCCCGCAAGACTATAAAGGTGTATGAATCCTGATCCCCCGCTAAAGCATATTTTCATTTTTTTAGTCACCTTATATTTTGGCTTGTCATAGTATAAGGTAGAACTTAGCAATTTCTATGGAAGGAGAGATTATTGTGTCAGAAGAGGTTAACACTACCAAATGCCCACCCTTTCCCCGTTTCATTTGTACACCGGTTATCATGGAAAAGGTTTGCGCCACAGGCACAAAGTGTTTTCACGATATTCATTATCTCTTTGAAACTGATACTGGACGACCTATACCACCTGATGCCTGTCCTATTAACTGTGTAGCCAGCAACCTGGAAATAATTGGTGTGGATGCTCCTGTGCCCCCCGGTGGTTTTCCACCGCGCCGGATAGGTGACTGTATCATTTTTGTGGTTCGCTATAAGGTACGTGTTTTCTTTGAATTCTTTGATCCTGCCACTAACAGTTTAGAGGTCGGAGTGGCCATGGGGGTATTTAACAGGGAACTGTCTGTACCGGTACAGGATATTGACGGTGGTTGTGTTCTTTGTGCACCTGAGCAGACGGACATCTGCATCAGACGTATCAGCTTTGATTGTATCCGGGCGGTCTTAGTACCACGGCCCGCAGGATTCCCACACACGTTCCCGCCCTTTGCCATTGAAGTAACGGTAGAAAAGCAGTTCTTTGCCCTGCAATCGGGGCGTTCCATTGTTTGTATCGCCTCTTGTCCCCTGGATGAATGCATCGATTTACCCTTCCCCGTATTGCCGGGTGAATGCGTACCCTTTGAAAGACCTGCCCAGTGCGATACCTTCTGCCGGGAAACTGACCTGGAACCCGGACGCTGTGCCCAGTGCCCGCCTCCCCAACCGTAATAACGTCTAGGGTGTCGTTAACTGTGAACCGTTAACCGTGAACTGTAAACAGTCAACCGTTTTGAAAATTTACAAATATAGTTATTTCAGAAGTTCACTACTTCAGTAATGGGGTGGTGAATTTCTTTCAAATAAGATTTATAGTGACCTTTCAACATTCTCATAATAGTGAATACCGTTTACCTGTTGCCGGTTCACTGCTCACGGACAATATAATGTTGCATAATAGTTAAAAGATTATTAATACTTTGTTAAATGGGGGAACTGGATTTCCCTTTTCTTGCGAAAAACGGTAAAATAAATTTAACAAAAAAATTATTTAGGAGGAAAAAATTTGCCTACATCTTTTCAACGACATGTAAAAGAAGGAATCGAATATTATACTATACCCTCTTTTGAAGAAACAGGATTAGTTATTCACGGCTTTAGCGGGAAGTCGGGCGGGGTCAGTGGCGGTACATATAACAGCCTTAATCTCAGTATTCTAACTGAGGATAAGCTGGAGAATGTCCTGGAAAACCGCCGGCGGTTTTCCAGGGTTCTGGGGATTGATCCGGCATCAATGGTCGGTGCCCATCAGGTGCATCGTGATACTATCTACCAGGTGACACTCAAAGACAAGGGAAGAGGTGCCTTTGCTCCAGAAACGGTTATCCCTGCTACTGACGCTTTAATCACTAATGAGCCGGGTTTAGCTTTAACTGCATTTTTTGCCGACTGTGTGCCCGTCTTTTTCCTGGACCCGATCAAGAAGACAATAGCCCTGGCCCATGCCGGTTGGAAAGGGACTGTGGCCAAAATCGCCGCCAAGACGGTTAAGGCCCTGGCAGAAGCCTATGGTACAGACACCCAAGACCTTTTGGTGGCTATTGGTCCCAGCATCGGCCCCTGTCATTATGAGGTGGACTCACCGGTCATGGAGAAAGTGAAAGAAGCCTTTCCAGAAGACTGGCCGTCCCTGCTCACGGGCTTAAAACCAGATGGACATGGGCAATTTAATCTCTGGTTAGCCAATTATTGCCAGCTGGTGGATGCAGGGGTTTTCCCCGAAAATATTACCCTGGCGGGAATTTGTACTTACTGCCATCAGGACATATTATTTTCCCATCGTGCCGGTATGGCGGGAAGACAGGCCGCCATTATTATGCTGAAATAGAGGTGAGAGCATGACACGGATACTTGTGGTGGATGATGAAGAAAGTATCAGAGAACTGGTCAAATTCAACCTGGAGAAAGCAGGGTATGTTGTGGATTCTTTAGAAAACGGACAGGAAGCCTTGAACCTTATTTTGGCAAACCCGCCCGATTTATTAGTGCTGGATTTAATGCTGCCAGGGCTCGACGGATTGGAAATCTGCCGGCGCCTGCGCCAGCAGGAGCAAACGAAACTTTTACCCGTCATTATGCTCACGGCCCGTGGAGAAGAAATTGACCGGGTTGTAGGGTTAGAACTGGGAGCGGATGATTATTTGACCAAGCCTTTCAGTCCCAGAGAACTGGTAGCACGGGTAAAATCCCTTCTGAGAAGAAGTCAGACTGTTTCCCAGGCCGCCAGTGATACTGCTTCGCCTGCTATTATCAGAGGTGGATTAAAGATTTATCCTGATCGCTTTGAAGCCTTTCTCAATGGAGAACTCTTGGAACTCACCCCTAAAGAATTTCAGCTTTTGTCTCAACTGGCTACCAATCCAGGCAAAGTTTATACCCGGGAATTCCTGCTGGAAAAGATTTGGGGCTATGAATTCGTAGGTGATACCAGAACTGTTGATGTCCATATCCGCCATCTGCGGCAGAAACTGGAGAAAGATCCTAGTCAGCCCGAATTGATTGAAACTATTCGCGGTATAGGTTACAGGTTTAAGGGATAAAAAATGAGAAAATTAACATGGAAATATACCCTGGTTTTTGCTACCATCACTGGTGTGGCTGTTATATTCATTAACCTGGCTACCCTTTTTGCCAGGGAACACCCTTTGTACTTTTTTTCAGTGGCCGGGATTTACTTTTTAAGTATCCTTGTGTTTTATTTTTGGGCCGATCACCATACCAGGCTCATCAGTAAGCTGAAGGAAATGGCTCACTCCTTTGCCCAGGGGAACTTTATTCCTACTATTTTTATTAATACGGATGATGAATTAGGCCAGTTGTGCGATACCATGCACATGATGGGTTCTACCTTAAACAGTCATATCAAGGAGACCCTTAAAGAGAAGGACCGGATGGAGACCATTCTGGCCAGTATGGTGGAAGGGGTTTTGGCTTTTGACCAGGTTGGCCGTTTAATGCTGATCAATAAGGCAGCGGAGGAGATGCTGGGTGTTACCTGGGAGGAAGCCAGGGAGCGGTATTTCTTAGAAATACTGCGTAACCACCAGCTAGCAGACCTCTTAAAAAAAGGATTAGCTGATGGTACCAGACAAGTTATAGAAATAAAATTAACCCCTGGTGACACTGAATATTACCGGGTTTATATTACCCCTATCCAGGGGAAAGGAGAGCGTTTACAAGGCGCGGTGATGGTGCTTAGGAATGTGACTAAACTCCGCCAGCTGGAGCAAATGCGCAGCGAATTTGTGGCCAATGTATCCCATGAGCTTCGGACACCGCTCACTTCAATCAAGGGGTACGTGGAAACCTTGCTGGATGGGGCGATGGAAGACAAAGAACTGAGTCAGAAGTTTTTAAAAATCATGGAAGCCGAAACAGACCGTTTAAACCGTTTGATCACGGATCTCCTGTTTCTTTCAAGCCTGGAAACAGGGCGGGTAGAAGTAGCCAAAAAGCCCATTGAGGCCAGGCATTTGTTGGATAAGGTGGTCAACGTCCTTACTCCCGTGGCCCAGCGCAAAGATATTACGATTAAAACTTATATCTATCCCCAGGCCAACACTATCTATGGCAATCAGGATATGCTGGAGCAAGTACTGATCAACCTCCTGGATAATGCTATTAAATATTCCCATGACAAAGGCTTTATTCTGGTGGAAGTAAGTCCCCATGAGCAGGGGACTGCCATAAAAGTAACAGACCAGGGGATCGGTATACCAGCTGAGAGTTTACCCCGTTTATTCGAACGTTTTTACCGGGTGGACAAAGCTCGCTCCCGCCAGGTGGGAGGCACCGGTTTAGGGTTATCCATTGTCAAACATATTGTGGAGAGACATTGGGGGCAAGTTCAGGTGGAATCTGAAGAAGGAAAAGGAACAACTTTTACAGTGATATTGCCTAACTCATAAAATTTTAACAATTCTTTAACGTGCATTTAGCACTTGGCTGTTTTTTTTAGGTATAATAAGTGGGGCAATGGGAAAGAGGTGAAAAGAGGTTATGCTGCAGAAAGAAA
>CAZWTM010000043.1:19488-21425 GCA_964637385.1 uncultured Peptococcaceae bacterium | reverse complement strand
CCTACTGCTGAGGCCTTCAATTTTTGACAAACAGAGTTGTGTCCGGTTTTTAATTAATAAAGAAAGGAGACAGAAAAATGAAACTTATTGACTTAAGTGTGACCATTGAGCACCAACAGCCTGTTGATCCAGATTTTATGATGGCTGAAATCAGGTATGCCCGTCATGATGAAGGGGCAGAGACCATGAAAAGCTTTTACCCTGGCTTGACGGTCGACGACCTGCCCAACGGGGAAGGCTGGCAGGTAGAGTTTATCAAACTCACCACCCACAGCGGGACTCATCTCGATGCCCCTATTCACTATAATTCCACTTCCATGGGCCGACCGGCCAAAGGGATTGATGAGATCCCCCTGGAGTGGTGCTTTTCTGATGGCGTTGTACTTGACTTCACTGATAAGCCTGACGGTTATAACGTCACGGCTCAGGATATGGAAGAAGCATTTGCCAAAATAAACTACAAGCTTAAACCCCTTGATATCGTGTTGGTGCGTTCCGGAGCTGCGCCCTATTACGGTAGTAAAGAGTACCTGGTCAGGGGTTGCGGCATGGGCCGGGAAGCTACCTTGTGGTTGACTAAGGAACACGGGGTCAGGGTTGTGGGGACTGATGCCTGGAGTTGGGATAGGCCGCTGCCTTTCCAGGGGAAGGAATTTGCAGCCACAAAAGACCCTAGTCTGGTGTGGGAAGGACATTTTGCAGGCATTGAACAGGAATACTGTCATATGGAAAAAATGGCTAACCTTGATAAACTTCCACCATATGGCTTTAAAGTGGCCTGCTTCCCCGTGAAAATCAAAGGAGCCAGTGCCGGCTGGGTCAGGCCCATTGCCATCTTGCCATAACTTTGAAAACACAAAAGAGAGGTGATGTAGCCAGAACTTGTAAGGATAAACCCTCTAAAATCTAACGAAGAGGAGAAGGAGGTTGAATTAATGGGTTCACAAACGGTATTTTTACTATTCTTTGTGGGTTTCGCCATCATTCTAACCTATGCGGGGTACTATACCCGGCGCTGGATTCAGGACTCCTCGGACTTTATCCTGGCCGGCAGGGAAGTAAGTTTATTGATTAACGTCTTTGGTGTGGCTGCTATTGGTTATGCGGGGACCAGTATCGCTCTAGCTCCTGGTTTCGCAGTGTCATTCGGATTCTGGGGTTCCATGGCCTGGTCAGCAATTTACTCTCTCGGTGGTTTGGCCATGTATGGCGTTCTCTTTTCCGATTTTATCCGGAAATGCGGTGCCCAGACCCTGCCTGAGTGGCTTGAAATGCGTTATTCCTCCAAAGTCAGGCTCCTTGTTACCATTACCACCGTTTTTGGCCTTACCGGCATTATGGCCAATAACGTGGTATCCCTGGCAGCTACTGTGGCCGGTTATGCAGGCTGGCCCCTTTGGGTGGCTATCACTTTGTGCTTCTTGATTATTCTTCTGTTTTCATATTTCAGCGGTCTCTGGGCTGTTACCATGACCGACTTCATCCAGATGATCCTGGGACTCATCGCTATTCCCCTATTTGTCCTGGCTCTTATATCAACTTACGGAGGTATGGATTTCCTCACCTCCTCCTGGCCGGGGCCTGATATGTGGACCCAAGGTTTTGCAGGTGCCAAACTGCCCATTTTTACTCTGAAATATCCCAGTGTCTTAACATTTATCATTCTCTTTGCTTGTTTTCTGGTCTGGGGTAACAACTACTACTGGTTGAGGGTAGCTTCCTGCCGCAGTGAAAGGACTGCTAAGATGTCCTTTATTTGGGCCGGTTTTATCCTGGTGTTTATTATTTACGTCCCTCTGGCGTTTATCGGTCTTTATGCTGCTGCTGCCAATCCTAAGCTTTTTGCCCCTGTAGGCAAGCTCGCCAATGTAGCTGCTTATGGTTATATGATGAAATCCTTCGGAGCTGTGCTTGCTTCCTTTCTCTTGATCGGTGCC
>CAZWTM010000043.1:0-19388 GCA_964637385.1 uncultured Peptococcaceae bacterium | reverse complement strand
ACCATGGCCGTTCTCACTCTGCTGGAACTGATGAAGATTTATTCCATCAGCACCACAATGCACGTGGGTGTAGCCGGTTTTATCGCTACTTTGATTCCCGCAGTTCTCGTTTCTTTGGTAACCCAGCCCAAGTATTACGGTACTGTGGGCTGGAGTATTGATCCTGCCACAGGCAGCCGCGAGGAAGTGGAACTGATGGACATTGACCTTAAGGTTCTGGACCTGCTGCGTTACGGTCATGACTCCATGGCAGAAATAACCGATGCCCTCCAGGTTGACTCCAGGTACAGCAATGCCAGCATAGAACGTCTGGACCGCGGTGGTTACCTCAAACGCAGGGCTTTGTGGGGGTCCAATTTCTATTCTTTTGATATCACTGAGAAAGGCCTGGCTGTACTGCCCAAGCTGTCTGATAAAGAGGCAGAAATGGCCAAAGACGGTTTGAAGCCCCTTTATCTCAAGGTTCTCAGGCTTTCGGGCAAGTCACCGGAAGAGTTGCCCCAGTTTGCTAAAGATGAAGGTCTTCCCTCCCTGGTTGTAGCCAGTATCATCTCCCATCTGGCCCGGAAAGGTTACTTGGCGGAAAGGGGCATCTGGCGCCGGATTATTGAGGTTACCGATAAGGGTAAAGGTGTCCTGGCCAAGTATTCTGCTGATACTTCTGCTAATATTATAAGTACAATCAGTATTGATAAAACTATGCCGCCAAATATTAATGCCTGATAAAAACTGTCCCCCTTATCACGGGGGACAGCTCTTTTATTCTCCCAAAAAATTCTTTACCCTTCTTCAAAATTGACGCATCAGCGGGGTGATAGTGGTGAGTGTATAAAGAAGGGGTAAGATTATAGCCTTCAAGAGGGCAGCTTCGTCGTGATCATATAAAAGAAAGCGGCTTTTCACCGCCTTCTCGTTAGAAACGTTAATAGTTCATACTTTTTAGTTTTGCAGCCCGCTTATGGGCATGGTCTAAGAGGCCTTTCTTATTGACGATTATTCTTTCATGCAGACCTCGGCCAATGGTGCCAACTTCGTCGCAAGCTATCATTTCTAAGACGACTTTCTTTCCATCGAATTCAGTAATTTTTACATTCACACTTACCGTTGCCCCTAAAACGGTAGGGTGCTCGTGGACAACATGAGACATAATACCAACCGTAATTAAATCTTCAGGCAGTTGCTCATCAATTAATTTTACCGCTGCCTCGATCATGAGTGCAACTAAACTAGGAGTGGCTAATAAGTCATCCAGTTTCCCGCTGCCGTAGTTCAAAGCCGTGTCTTCCCTTTTGACTACCTTTTGGATGGTCAACTCACTGCTAATAACCAGTTGAGGAACCTTTAACATATTAACCCCACCTTTCATAGTCTTCTAAATATATTATTCGACATCTGATGAAATTTACCTTTAATATGCACATAATATTTTAAAAATTAGTCGTGGAAGTAATTTGCTATTATAAAATGGTTATACATGACTAAATATTCTTTAGAATTGGTCAATAGGTCTGTCCAAAAATGACGAATTAACAAAAGTTAACACAGAATAGGGCGAATATTGATATAAAATTTATTATTAAACAACAAAAATTACTATTTTCTCCAAAGGGTACTGGCAGTTCTTAGCGAATATTTTTATTGAGCGAGAATAAAGGCAGTATACTTTAATTGAGGGCTTGCAGGAAGAAGTAAATTACTAATAAAATTTCGTAGTAATAATTTAGGAGGCGTCAAGTGTATATCGATATTGTAGTGCTCGGTTTGTTAATAGGGTTACTAATGGGAGGAAGAATTAAGAACTTGGGACGGTTGCCCTTAAAGGGGACAGGCTGGTTTATCCTCCTGGGTATTGTGGAAGTGAGTATGCAGTTTACCCAAACTCCGGAAAGACAGTTTGTGTATAAAACCTTAATTATGTCTGCCGGTGCCCTCATGATGTTGTTATTATGGATGAACAGGCATATTCCCGGTGTTAAACTGAGTTTGGTGGGGCTTTTGTTAAATTTTATTGTGATGGCAGCAAATGGCGGGCGAATGCCTGTTTCCCAGTGGGCTGCAGTGATTTCCGGTCAATCTGACTATCTGCCTGAGCTGTTGAATGATATAAGTGCCCGTCATGTTATTATTGGGCCTGCCACACGGCTTGTGCTACTGGCGGATATTATACCCCTGCCTTCGCCATATCCATTTCCCAGGGTGCTTTCCATTGGTGATGTAATACTTTTTGCCGGCATTATTAGAATTATCATTAAAGGTATGTTACATAACAAGGGTTTTTCCCTGCGAGATAAAACCTTCGGGCAATTTCAATGAATTACGAGAGATGCAAAATTTGTTAATAAGTTGTATAATTAGTGTAAATAGTGCAAAAAATTAATTTGCCCGAGAGAGGTAGGATTTATGAGGCGTCTTTGGCCCTTCGTATTTGTAATTGACCTCATTGCTGCGGCTATTTTTTTTTACAGCCTCAGGGGTTCCCAAACTGATATAGTTAGTATTCTTTCACAGTTATTATTTGCTCTATTATTTACTCTGGCTGAATTATATCCTTTAAACATTAATGAGGACGGCGATATGACAGTAAGCAGTTCATTGCAAATTGCCGCCTTATTAATTGCAGGATTAAAGGTAACACTGATTGGACTGGTGATAGGGGGGATTGTTTACGGCCTGATAAAAAATCGTCCCCTTATTAAGACCTGTTTTAATACAGGGCAAACCATAATTTCCTCTGCTGTTACGTATTATTTATTTACGGCAGTGGGAGGGCAAGCCGGTCATATGACGGCTCATGCTTTAATTATGCCCGTTGCCTATATGCTTCCCAATACCTTCCTTGTCTCCTGGATTTTAGCTTTATCCCAGGGACTGCCCCTGTGGATAACCTGGTTGGAGCTAAATAAAGATACCGTTGCTCACAGTGCCATCCTAGGAATTGGAGGACTTACTTTTGCAGGATTAGTTCTTTCGTACGGTTGGCTAGGCAGTATGTTGGTCATAGTACTCGTTGTTTTTTTACGAACGATTTTGTATCAGGCTAGTTTAAATCTCCGTACCATGCAGGCACGTTTTCTGCAAACTGTGAAAGTTCTTATGACGGCCCTGGAATTACGTGATCCCTGCACCCATGGTCACTCCAGCCGTGTGGCGGTGTGGTGCCGGAAGATAGCTCAGGAAATGGGGCTGCCGCCTAAAGAAGTGGAAATGATCGAAATGGGTGGCCTGATGCATGATGTTGGAAAGGTTGGTGTACCCGATACCATTTTAAATAAACAAGGAAAGTTAGATTCCGCTGAATTTGAACTGATAAAAAACCATACCAGCTTTGGTGAACAGATCTTATTAGGTATGGAAGGAATGGAAAGGGTAGCATCTATGGCCAGACAGCATCATCTCTTTTTTAATGGTGATAAACGAGGCTATAATGACGAGATTGCAGGTGAAAGTATTTATATCGGTTCCCGTATTTTGGGTGTTGCAGATTCGTGGGATGCTATGACTACGGACAGGCCTTATCGTAAAGCCCTTTCCGCTGATGAGGCTCTAATAGAACTTATCCAAAATAAAGGAACCCAATTCGATCCTAAGGTGGTCGATGCCTTTCTTAGAGTGTTGCAGCGAGAAGGTGTTATTTCTAGCGAACGCAAGTTAGGAGAGTTGGGTATATTGGAAAAGAAACAGGTGCATTATGCTTCCACCCAGGCCAAGTAATCGGGTGGTTTTTTGTTTGGAAGAAATAAATTTTGTTTAATAAATTGCAAAAAAAAAGGGATGAATATTTTTTTGTAGAAGTTTATATAAAGAGAGGATGTGAGGTGAATTGTATATTCAATTTTATGGAGCAGCAGGAACTGTAACGGGTTCATGCTTCCTTGTCACGACAAAAAATGAACGCTTTTTAGTTGACTGTGGCATGTTTCAGGGATCTAAAGAGTTAAAAGAACATAATTACCAGGAATTCCCTTTCGACCCTGCCAAAATAGATTTCGTATTGTTGACCCATGCTCATATTGACCATAGTGGTTTAATACCCAAGCTTTATAAAAAGGGCTTTAATGGCCTGGTTTATACCACAAAGGCTACACAGGAATTGTGTGCCGTTATTTTGCCGGACAGTGGTCATATTCAGGAAATGGAGGTTGAACGAAAGAACAGGAAGCTCTTGAGAAAGGGATCTCCCCCTATAGAACCCATTTATACAGTAAAAGATGCGGAAGATTGTCTCCAAAATTTTAGGGGATATCAATATGAGGAAAACATAGAAATTACCCCCCGTGTTAAGGTGAGGTTTCAAGATGCAGGACATATTTTAGGTTCTGCCTTCATTGAGGTTTGTCTTAAAGAAGATGGGATTAGTAAAAAAATTGTTTTTTCGGGGGATATTGGCAATATTAATCAACCTATTGTAGATGATCCTACCATTATTAAAGAAGCGGACATTGTTGTTATGGAGTCTACTTATGGTAACCGTTATCACCTGGAGGTAGAGGACAGGCTGGAAATACTCACACGGGTTGTAAAAAATACCATGAAAAAAGGTGGGAATCTGATTATTCCAGCTTTTGCAGTAGAAAGGACCCAAGATCTTATTTATCATCTTAAAGAATTAAAAGAAAAAGGTGTTTTACCGGAAATAAAAATCTATATTGATAGTCCTATGGCGGTAGAGGCGACAAAGGTTTTTATGAGAAATCCCCAATTTTTTGATGAGGAGGCGCAAGCTGTCCTAGAAAAAGAGGGCCCTGAGCGCTTCTTTACCGGTGAAGGCATCCATTATGTACGAACGGCTGAAGAGTCAATGCAGCTTAACAAAATAAAGAGCGGGGCTATCATTATTTCTGCCAGTGGTATGGCTGAAGCCGGTAGAATTAAACACCATCTCAAACATAATCTCTGGCGTCCCGAATGCACTATCCTCTTTGTGGGTTACCAGGCGGAAGGTACCTTGGGCAGACGTATCCTTGATGGTGAGAAAAAGGTTAAAATTCACGGTGAAGAAGTAGCTGTTAAAGCAGATATTGTAAAGATTGACGGATTCTCCGCTCATGCAGACCAAAAAGGGCTGGTGGAATGGCTAAAAGGTTTTCGAAAAACTCCCGGTAAAGTTTTTCTAGTGCATGGAGAAGAGGATGCCCTAAAAACACTGCAAAGAGTGATTTTGAGTGAAACTGGCATAAGAGCCGAGATCCCCGCATATGGAGCAAGATATGATATTTCCAGCGATACAATGACTACGGAACCAGTGATGCCTAAAGCTGTACCGGCCGGAGTCAACGAAGAATTACGCAATGCCTTTGACATCATTAAAGGAAGAATTGAGGAACTAGCTAAAATGCCCGGTAATGATACCAGGCTGTTACAGCGTCTTTTAGCACAAATTTACGAAGTAGAAAGGGAAATATATAAGGCTGGTTAAGATGGAATGGACTCTCTATTTACTAAAATGCGCCGACGGTTCAATTTATACGGGGATTACCAAAGATTTAGAACGCAGGTTAAGGTACCATCAAGCAGGGAAAGGGGCCAAATACATGAGGGGGAGAGCCCCTTTTTCTTTACAATTCACCTATGCGGGATTGACCCATCGCCAGGCTTTGCAATTAGAGTATGTGATCAGAAGGTTAAACCACGATGAAAAAGAAGCTTTGGCAGGATATGGCAAACATTATGTGGTAGGATTATTAGCTCATATGTCGAATAATGAAGATTAAATTGTCAATCCGTAGGGGGCAGGATAAAATGTCGAAAAAACATGTAGCTATAGGTATGGTATGTGCCCTGGGAATTACACTTGTTTCCGTATTTCATGTTAAGGGCGCCATGCCTGCCGAAACAAGCAAGGAAAAACCTCAGGCTATTCAAAATCAGGATTTGCCGCAACCTGTTGAACCGCTAGTAAACATCAACCAGCCTGTTTCCGTCCAGGATAACCGTCCTCTCAAGAAAGAGGCTGTGAAGGTAAAGGGCATTTATATGAGTGGACGTATCTTCAATTATCCCAAGTATTTCCATAATCTTGTTAATTTAGTAGAAGAGACTGAATTAAATGCCCTGGTCATTGATATGAAGGATGATGATGGGTTCTTGGCGGCGGACATTAATATACCTTTGGCTAAAGAAATCAAGGCCCGGGTACAAAGGGGTGCGAAGCCCCTTTTTTTATTGGGAAAAATGAGTATTAGCTACGGACCGCTAGCACTAATTGACACTTGATAATGAACATGGTAGGATTGATGGAAGACTGGAATGGATGGGCGGGGGGTAAACATTGCATGAGAGTAATCATCATTGGTGCGGGAAAAGTTGGCTATAACATTGCCCAAATCCTGGCCTACGAAAACCAGGATGTGGTGGTTATTGAGCAAAATGAAGAAAGAGCACGCCACCTAGAAGAAAGCCTTGATGTCCAGGTAGTGATAGGAAGTGGTGCCAGCTGCCGGACTTTGGAGGAAGCCGGTATCAAGGAGGCATCGCTCCTGGTAGCGGTTACCGAGATTGATGAAGTAAACATGATTGCTTGCATGATGGCAAAACAGTACGGTGTAGCCAAAACCATCGCCCGGGTCAGGAATCCGGAGTATGTGGAGGACAATAAACTCCATAAAGGGGCCATTTCAGGAATTGACCTCATTATCAATCCGGAACTGGTAACTGCCAAGGAAATTGCCAAGCTCATCGAGGTTCCCGAAGCCTTAGATGTGGTTTATTATGCAGACGGTAAAATTCAGTTACTGGAATTAAAAATTCCCGGCAATGCACCTGTGGTTGGTAAAAAGATGAAGGACCTAAAATTTAACTGCCCCTTTCTAATTGTAGCCATAGTGCGTGATGGGCAGATGCTTATACCCCGCGGTGATGACGTGGTATTGTCTGAAGATATTGTTTTTATTCTAGGCAAGACCAAAGAAATGGTGCGAATTGAAAGATTTTTAGGAACTGAACGACAAAAAGCTGAGCGTGTAATGATCCTGGGAGGAGATCTTACCGGGTATCACCTGGCAAAAATATTAGAAGAAAGAAAAATCTCGGTTAAAATCATTGAAAAAGATCATAAACGATGCACAGAGATTTCCAAAATTCTGCAGAATACCTTGGTATTACACGGCGATGGTACTGATTTGGACCTGCTTAAGGAAGAAGGGGCAGGAGATACTGATGTCTTTGTTTGTCTTACCGATGATGATAAACTAAATCTTCTGGTGGCCCTTTTAGCCAAACACCTTGGGGCAAAACGAAACATTGTCCAGGTAAGACGTTCTGATTACATCAGTTTAATGGAGAATGTAGGTGTTGATGTGGGGATAAGTCCCCGCATCCTTACGGCCAACGCTATTTTACGCTTTATCAGAAAAGGGGTTAATGTTGTGTCAGTAACCCTGTTGAGTCAAGCCCAGGCTGAAATGATGGAATTAGTCGTTTCCCCTGAATCAAAGATAGTAAATAAAAAACTGAAAGAACTGGCCTTCCCCACCGGGGCCATTATAGGCTCTATTTATCGTAATAACCAGGTGATTGTACCCACCGGTGAAGACTACTTGAAGGCCAATGACATAGTTACCGTTTTCGCCCTGCCTAAGGCCATAAACAGGGTTGAAGAATATTTTGCAGCCAAATAACGAGGTTCGAAGATGAATTATCAAAAAATCATATCATCACTTGGTATTATTTTAATGATCATCGGTGTTTCCATGGTTTTCCCCTTATTTTGGTCTCTATATTACGGAGATCACGATTGGCTTGCCTTTTTAATTACAAGCATAATTACTTTTTTTCTGGGTTTTATTGCCCATAAATCTACCAAGCTGTCAGGGGATTTTCATAATCGTGAGGCTTTCATCGTAGTAACCTTTAGCTGGTTGTTAGCTTCTGCCTTTGGGGCTATACCTTATGTATTAACGGGAACTTTTACCTCTTATGCTGATGCCTTTTTTGAGACCATGTCCGGGTTTACGACGACGGGGGCCAGTGTTTTGACTGATATTGAATCTTTGCCCCATGGTGTATTGTTTTGGCGCAGTTTGACCCACTGGCTTGGCGGAATGGGGATCGTGGTACTTTTTATCGCTGTTTTATCGTCTCTGGGGATGGGGAGCATGCAAATGTTTCGTGCTGAATCACCGGGCCCTGTGGCGGAAAAAATCAAACCCCGTATCAGTGAAACGGCTAAAATTTTATGGTATACGTATCTCCTGTTTACTATAGTTGAAACTTTGTTGCTCTGGTTATTAGGAATGCCCCTTTTTGATGCTTTGTGTCATACTTTTGGGACTTTAGCGACCGGGGGATTCTCCACCAAAAATGCCAGTATTGGTTATTATACCAATCCTCTCATTCACTGGGTTATTATCGTATTTATGTTTATGTCCGGCGCCAATTTTGCTTTATACTACCAGGCCCTCAGGGGCAGGAGTTTATGGACTTTTTGGCGCAATCCGGAATTTAAATTATATTCCTTGATTGTACTGGCTGCAACGGTTTTTGTATCGGTTGATTTGTTCCTTTCCGGAATAAAAGGGATAGGTAATATTTTAACCCTGTCAAGTTTTCAAGTGGTATCTATTATGACTACTACGGGCTATGCTACAGCTGACTTTGATAAATGGCCTTTTTTCTCTCAAGCTATCCTGGTCGCTTTAATGTTTATAGGAGGGTGTGCCGGCTCTACGGGGGGCTCTATCAAAGTTGGCCGTATCCTGGTTCTCCTTAAACAAAGCCTTTTGGAATTACAAAAGGTTGTTCATCCTCGGGCCATCATGAGTTTAAAAATTGGTGGTAAAAATGTTCCCCAAGACATCGTGATCAATATATTACAATTTTTCTTTATTTATATGCTGGTTACTATGTGCGGTACGGTTTTTATGGCCCTGCTGGGATTAGATCTGATGAGTGCCTTTACTGCCGTGGCAGCTACTTTGGGTAATGTAGGTCCGGGTTTGGCTAAAGTAGGTCCGGTACAGAATTATAGTTTTATACCAGCCATTGGTAAATATGTTTTGGCCTTTTTTATGCTGTTAGGTCGTTTAGAGTTGTATACAGTGCTGGTTCTCATCCTGCCTTCTTTTTGGAAAAAATAAGGAAAAGGATTTGTTTGTTTATATTCGAGAAAGTGAGTATAATATAATTGATAATAATTTTCACGCGGGTGATGTAATGTCGATTAAAATGGATGAGATCAGAACACGTTTGCAGGCCAAGGATTATAAGTTAACGCCGCAACGACAACTCATTGTTAAAGTATTCTCGGAAAATCCCAATGAGCATCTTAGCGCCGAAGATGTTTATGGTTTGGTGAAAGAGGAACATCCTGAAATAGGTCTGGCGACTGTGTATCGTACTTTAGATCTTTTGGCCCAGCTGGATATCCTGCGTGTTATGAATTTTGGCGATGGCAGAAGCCGCTATGAATTGACAGATATTGATGACCACCACCACCATCATCTTATCTGCCTCCATTGTGGTAGTGTAACAGAATTCAATGACGATTTGCTGGAATCCTTAGAAGCTGTGGTGCAAAAAAGAAATGGGTTTAAAGTGCAGAATCACCAGCTAAAAATGTATGGTATCTGCAAAGAATGTCAAAGTAAAGAAAATGATAAAAACGCGAAAAGCTAAGAACAGATAGTTCTTAGCTTTTCGCATGCTTGATTATTCCATTAAGTTAAGTTGTCCGTAAAACAACTGGCGTGAACATTAATAGACCAAAACTTGTTGGTGCAATATTCCACAGTCATCACCGGTTCCTTGGGTTCAATAATGTGCCCACATTTCAAACAATACTCTTTTTTCTTGGCTTCATTCAGAAACATACTCCGCTGGATTAGGGACCATTTTTGCCAGCTTTTCCAACCTGTTTTACATAATGCTTTTCTGTTTTCCAGGTCGGCAAAAACCCACTTGAGTAAACGGTGAAAACCGAAGGCATAACGGGCATGTTTAACAAAATTATCGGGTAATCCTAAGTTTATGACATATTGATTAAAAGATTCTTCAACTTTTTCTTGCAAGACCCCTTCAATCGTCGTACTTGTCCACCGGTAGCCGTGATCTGATAACCAGCAGCGTAGGCTGTCAAACATATAACCCCGGCATATTTCAATAGACTCATCTTTTGACACACAAAGCTTGTGAAAGGCTTCCTGTATAATATTTATAACATATTCCTGATATTTTTTTTGCTGAAAAAGAGGTGGTTGATAATAGGGTAAGGGAATTATATCAAAGTAGAATTCATTGGTTTCTACACGCAGGACTCCGATGCCGGTCCCGCCAATTAAGCTGCCGCTGCCTGCATCATCTATTTGAATCATTTTTTGCACCTCACCTTTTAGTATGGCTGGTAAGCTTGATAAATATTAGGTTGTGTAAGAGAGGAACAGGTAGAAATTGACGATGTTTCCTATTACAAAGTATAATAGAAAAGAATGAGAATATAGTTTAATCATTCAGAAACTTTACATATGTGGTAATTTTCCCTGCTGGAGATATAGCATTTGAGGAGGCAAAAGGGTGAAGACAATAGAATTAGATGGTCGATTATGGTTAAAGTTAATAGTAGCGGCCAGTAAATACCTGGAAGATAGAAAAAATCTCGTGGATGCGCTCAATGTGTTTCCGGTACCTGATGGGGATACGGGAACGAATATGAGTTTAACCATGGCCTCTGCTGCTAAAGCAGTTTTACAAAAACAAGATGACCATCTTGGCAACTGTGCCAGACAAGTTGCTTATGGGGCCTTAATGGGTGCCAGAGGCAATTCAGGTGTCATCCTTTCTCAATTATTTGCAGGTTTTGCGAAAAGGTCAGAAGGATTAGATTCCCTCACGCCCCAAGGATTTTCCGAAGCATTGGAGAGTGCGGTACAAGCCGCCTATCAAGCTGTTATGAATCCGGTAGAAGGAACAATACTGACTGTGGCCCGGGAGGCCTCTGAAGCCGGCCGTGAAGCCGCGTCCCGGTCTGACGCTACCCTTGATTCAGTGTTAGAGGCAATACATAAGGGGGCTGTTGCTGCTTTGCAAAAAACACCTTCCCTTTTGCCCGTATTAAAACAGGCAGGTGTAGTGGATGCCGGCGGGCAGGGTCTGGTGTATATCCTGGAAGGTATGCTTTTTTCCCTTAAAGGCTTAGAGCCGGCAGATTTAAGTTTGGAAGCAGAAGATTATAAACCTGTGGCGGCAGTTGAATATTCCACCAACAGTGAACCTTTGGAGAACCAATATTGTACGGAATTTATCCTGAAAAAAACACTGAATGACCTGCCTTTAGAGGCTATTAGAAAATATCTTACAGATAAAGGTGACTGTCTTCTGGTCGTGGGAAGTCCGGAAACAGCCAAAATACATATCCATACCAATTATCCAGGCACGGTACTAGATTATTGTATCAATTATGGTTCTCTCCATGAAATACAAATACATAATATGAGTGAGCAAAGCAAAGAGATGCAGCTTAAAGCTAAAACTAAAAAACATTTGGGAATTATTGCTGTAGCCGTTGGCAATGGTTTAATCGAGATATTTAAAAGTTTAGGCGTGGATGTAGTGATATCCGGTGGGCAGACCATGAATCCCAGCACGGAGAATTTCCTGGAAGCTATTGATAATATTTTAGCCGAAGAAGTTATTATTTTACCCAATAACAGTAATGTCATCTTAGCTGCCCAGCAAGCCGCCAAACTTGCCAATAAACCTGTGGAGGTTATTAACACAAAAACAATACCCCAGGGGATTGCCGCTCTCATGGCTTTTAATGCCGAATATGATCTTGTGAACAACAAGTCTAAAATGGAAGATGCCAGCAGAGAGGTAATTTCTTTAGAGATAACTTATGCCGTACGCGACGCCCAGTTTGAAGGTCATGAGATACAAAAAGGACAGATCCTTGGGATAGTCGATGGGAAACTGGTGACCACGGGTAGTAATGTCAAAGACACGGTGGAAGCTGTTATTGACGGCGCTTTGCAGAATGACCATGAACTGGTGACCATTTATTATGGTGAAGGAATTACGGAAGAGGAAGCCCACCAGCTTGTAGAACATCTGGCAGATAAATATCCGGGTATTGATTTTGAATTACACTTTGGTGGCCAACCCTTGTATTATTACCTGATATCCTTAGAGTAGAAAAAGAGGTGTTATCATGAGTCAGGTAAAGATTGTCACGGACAGTACTGCAGATTTGCCTCCGGCCCTGGTGAAAGAATTAGGTATAAACGTGGTTCCTCTTAAAGTCCTCTTCGGAGAAAAGGTCTACCGTGAAGGTGTAGATATCACTCCCAAGGAATTTTACGAAAAATTAAGGGAAAGTGAAAAGCTGCCCTCTACATCTCAGCCTTCCCCCGGAGAATTTCAGGAAGTATTTCAGGCATTAACCGAGGATGGTTCTTCAGTTATTTCTATTCACATTTCTGGAAACATGAGCGGAACATACCAGGCTGCCTTAATTGCCAAAAATGCTTTACCTGATAGAGATATTACCGTCATTGACAGTAAGCTTGTTTCCATGGCTTTGGGTCTGGTCGTGATTGAGGCCGCTCGGGCGGCCAAGGCAGGTAAAAATAACCTGGAAATTATCAATATTGCCTATAATGTAATGAACAAGGTAAATACATACTTTGTGGTGGATACTCTGGAATACTTGCAAAAAGGAGGGCGTATTGGTAAGGCTCAGGCCCTTTTGGGCACCATGCTGAATATCAAACCCATCCTTACCCTCCAGGATGGTTTTGTGGCATCTTTTGAAAAAGTAAGGGGAAAGGGGAAAGCATTAGAACGGATTTTAGAACTGGCCCGTAAATTTTCCGATGAACATGAAGGCCGAGAGATTCGTTGTGCCCTGGTCCATGCTGATGTGCTGGATGAGACAATAGCCTTTCATCAACGTATGATTTCAGAACTCAGATGTAGTGAACACATTATTTCCGATATCGGAGCGGTAGTAGGTACCCATGCCGGTCCCGGTACCATTGCTCTATTTCTTTATGCCGATTAACCGGCATTTTTCTTTATATGCTGGAGTTGTGACAATATGATGGATAAAATGAATAATCTCATTTTAACTCTGGGAACAGCAACGAAAGAAAAGAGCCTATTGCCATTTTTTTTAGGACAAAAATTTACGGCAACAGTGCTCTCCCGGGCAGGTAGCAACTATCTCTTGCAGTATGGGGCTCAGCTCATTACCGCTCAATCAGAGATTCCCTTAGAAATTGGGGAGACTATTGGCCTCCGGGTTTTAAGCCTTGAAGGGGAAAAAATTCTCCTTCAGACTATAGCAACAAGGGAGGTAGAGGAGAAGGAGCTTGAAAGAGAAGATACATTAAGACAACTCATTAAAAAATATGGGGTCACCACGGATAAAGAGATTATGAAAATTGAAGCAGCTTTGAAAAAAATCCCGGTGGCGGAAGCAGAAGCTGTACGTTATCTTATGGATACCCATGTCATGTTGGCTTTGCTTATTCCCAATGCTATAAGAAAGGGTAGCTATGATACTATAGAAATATTTGAATACGGGCAGAAAGCTAAGGGTAAAAAGATATTTGAAATTAAAATCAAGATGGATTATGACAATTTAGGCCATATCCAGATTGTGCTTACAATAGTAGATACATATACCTATATCCAAATTTGGTCCGGACAAGAAGATACGGAGGCTTTGCTTAAAGATCAGATCGGTGTCCTTAATACAGCAACTACTGTTTGCCAGGTCATCCCTGCATCCATGGGCCCCTTGATTAGGAAAGAAGTACAAGATGGTATCAATTGTATTGTATGAGGTGTCACAATGAAAGGTAGAAAACAGGCTGCAGCTCTGGAATATAACATGGATAACATGGAGGAGCCGCAAGGGGCACCTAAGGTCATAGCTGTAGGTGAAGGTATGCTGGCGGAAAAAATACTAAGCCTGGCCCGGGACCATGGTATACCTATCCTGGAAGATAAGGAAATAGTGGCCAAACTGGTATCGGTACCTGTGGGAGCGGAAATACCTCCTGAGTTGTATGAAGCTGTAGCACGGGTTCTTGCTTTTTTATATCGGCTTGACCAGGAACAAATACATAAAAAATAGGGAAGACAACCGCTTCCCTATTTTTTATGTATTTGTTAGATAAGTTTCATAGGTGAACCACAACAATCTGCAGCACAGTTGGATTGGGCCCTGCATTTATCACAGTAATATGTTCCCTGTTGCACCATGGTTTGTCCACAGCAGAATCCCGGAAGTCTAGATTTTTTACCGCATACCGGGCAAGCGTAACCAGCCAATTCAGGTCACCTCCTTCAATATATTCCCCATCTATAGCTTTCCCAAAAATGTAGCAAATATTACCAGTAAAATACAAAAATATAGTGGAAATCTCATAATTTTATTAGGAAATATCATACTAAAAATACCACTATAAATTTCAGGTGATATAAATGAAAAAGCATTGGCCACAGGTTGTTTGTTTTATACTGGTGTTTTTACTGGCAGTGGGCTGTGGAAGGGATCCCCAGTTAAGACCAAAGCAACAACAAGAAGTGAAAAACAAGATGAAAATTGCTGTGAGCATGCCCAATTCCACAAACGAAAACTTTATAGTTTTTAAAGAGATAATGAATAGAAAAGCTGAAGAGGAAAAAATGGAGATTTACTGGCTGGATGCCCAGAATGATCCCCTGAAACAGGACAAGGATTTGGATGAGGCGCTGAAACAAAAAGTGAAAGTAATTATTGTACAGCCAGTTAACCCCGAGATGTTAACACAAAAGTTTGGTGATATTCAGAAAAAAGATGCGAAGGTCATTGCTCTTGGTTCTCTACCGCCTGACAGCACGGCAGATGCCTTTATCACACCCGATTTTGAAAGGGCAGGAGAAATGCAGGCCCAGCAAATGCTTCAGAACGTCAAAGGGAATCAACCTTATACCGTTTTGCTGCTAAGGGGTTCACAGGGGGACCCTATTGCTGACAGCATTGTTAAAGGTAATTTAAATATATTACGGGAAAATAAAAATATAGGAGTGATCTGGACCGAAGCAATATCAAACTGGGATCCATCCCTGGCCTTTAATGTTGTAAAAAGGTATCTGGAAAACAATAAAATTCCTCAGGCCATTTTAGCTTCCTCACCCGAATTGTCATTAGGTGCCCTGCAGGCCTTGGAACTAAAAGGTATGGCTGGGAAAGTTAAGACTTTTGGTATTGGTACCGGCCAAAAAATAATGGAAGCCATGGAAAAGGGATACCATGGAGCAGAAATTGATATTATGCCTGAACTGGTTGCTCAAGTTTCCCTCCAAGCGGCCAAGGATTTGGAGAAAGATGAACCCTGGGAATACGAACAGCTTATTAATAACGGGAGTCATACGGTACCGGCAAGATTTACCCCCATCCGTGCCATCACCAAAGAAAATCTCTCGTTGATGAAAGAAAGGCTGGAAACTATCAAGAAAGAACAGAAGAAAAAAGAGAACCCGGAAAAGAACTCTGGCAGCAACCAGAGGGATGGAAATCAACAAGGTCAGCAGCAAGAGGGGGGGGGGGAATCAGCAAAGACAAGGCCAAAAGGGTAAAAAGACTGTGGTCAAGATAAAAACCAAAGACGGGCAGGAATTCCAGATGAATATTACCGGGGAAGTAGAAAGTATAGAAATGAAGGGTGAAGAGGAAGGTAAAAAAGGAGGAGAAGGTCAGCAGCAAGGAGGGTCAGGCCAGAATCAAGGTGGTTGAAAAACCACTTTAATTTTTTGGAGTTAGTAGCCAATACCGGTGGGGACATTCCTATCTTCTTTTCGATTTCGACTAAGTTAATCGCTGCCCGCCCACCCGCTACCAGCTACCCGAAAATATACTGCTAATTCGGGAATGGGGGTGTGTCAGTCACTAGCAACTAGGAACTAGTAACTAGTAACTTCTTAGAGCAGGTGTGTCCCTTTACCTTACATAATATTTATTTGTTGCTCAACTTCCTGCGCTGCGTATATAATTATTTGTGCAAGATTAATGAATAAAGGTGATGAGAAGACATTGCAGCAGACAAAATGGGGCGAGGCCCTTTTAGTTTCCGGAGGACATTTTTGGGTGGATTTCTATGTGAATATGTTACCTCCTTTGTTGCCTTTTATAGGCATATTATGGGGCTTAAACAATACCCAGCTAGCTCTGGCTGTAACGATACAAACCATGACAGCCAATTTCCTACAGCCCGTGTTTGGTTATCTCATTGACAAAGCAAAGGGGAAATGGTCATTAGGCTTAGCCTTAGCGGCCAGTGCCATACCTATGTGCCTTTTGGCTTATGTACAAAGTTATATTTTATTTCTCTTTTTGGTGGCTATAGGAGGATTAGGTTCTTCCTTATATCACCCTTTAGGTGCTACAAAAGCTGTAGAAGGAACAAATTCATATAAGGCCATCAAAATGTCGGTCTATAGTGCGGGGGGCAATTTCGGTTTCGCTTTTGCACCGGCTATCACTGCACTTATTGTGGCAAAATGGGGTTTACAAAGCCTTTTCTATTTAGTAATCCCGGGACTTATCTGGATTTTCTTGTTTCGGCTCTTACCTCAATCGAGTTATGAGAAAACATATGAAGAGCCCATTCATTATAAAAATCATAAGGGAAATTATCGTTCCTTGTGGATGCTGAGTGGCATTGTTGGTTTACGTTCATGGCTGATAACGGCTACAACCATATTTATTCCCCTTTGGCTGGTGGCTCAGGGAGCAGATGAAAAGGAGGCCGGGTTGGTTCTTACCTACTATTTATTGGCCGGAACCTTCGGAGGCTTTCTTTGTGGTTATATCTGCCCTTTGTTAGGTAAAAAGAAAACACTTGCGGTCTATTTCTTATTGACGCTTGTGGTCTTGCCACTTTACTTTTACGTCAGTCCCGTTTTACGTAACTGGGTTCTAGTAATATTGGGACTCATCATTCATGGTACAGTGCCTGTCACAGTGGTTATTGGCCAAGAACTCTTACCGGAACGGGCAGGGTTAGCCTCAGGTATGACCATGGGCTTTGCCTTTGGGCTGGGCGGAATAGGGACTTATCTTACGGGAATATTAGCTGACAAAATGGGGTATGTACCGGCTCTTTTAATGACAGCTCTTCTTCTCATACCAGCCCTCATTTTAACCGGTTTCCTAAAATTATCGGAAACCCCAGTAGTAAAGAAAGAAGAAGGGGTATTATTATGAATCCCCGCGTAGAATTTATACCCGTTAACATAAAAGGAAAAACGGGAATAGATGTGGTTATACATTCGGAAGAGGCTACCCTGGCCGATTATCTTTCGGTCTTGGAGGAATATATCGAGAAGGGCACGTACCAAAGAATGCGGGCAGAGACTGAACGATGCGAGGGCTGCGACATCTGTTGTCAGGAACGGATTCCCCTTACCAGTCTGGATGTCTTGATATTACAAAGGGCACTGGCACCTGACATGACCCTGGGGGAATTTTTGAAGCGATTTACAAATGTTTCTATATCAGGACCTATCGTTGATATCACTCTTGCCAGGCATGGCGACGAGAAGTGTATTTTTTTAAACAGGGATACCCGCCGTTGTCTGCACTATAATGAACGTCCTCTGGTCTGCAGGACTTATATTTGCAGCCTCCTTTCCAATAGGGCGAAAAAATTAAGGGATATCATTGTCAACACAGGAGAAGATGAATTAGTACGATTATGGCTAAGGTCACCTGCCCATGATGGTCCGGTAATTCATGAAGCTTGGGACCCGGAGATAAACGAAGGGGACTGGTCGGAAAATTCCTGGAGCGGTAAAACCGCACCCCAACAGGTTTATTTAAAAGATATTGTCCCGGCAAATTTATGGAAAGAGCTATATAAGAAAGGTGAGTAGTTTTGTTTAACATTGTCCTGGTTGAACCAGAAATTCCTGCCAACACAGGAAATATAGCGCGAACATGCGCCGTTACAGGCTGTAGCCTCCATCTTGTGGAACCTTTGGGTTTTTCCATAGATGACAAGCATTTAAAACGGGCCGGTTTAGATTACTGGCACCTGCTGGATGTGCATACTTATAAAAACCTGGATGAATTCCTTGCTAAAACCAATCCTGAACTATACTTTTTAGCCACCACCAAAGGGGCCCAATGCTACACAAAAATTCATTACCCACCGGGAGCTTTCTTAGTCTTCGGCAAAGAGACAAAAGGTTTACCGGAGAGCTTACTGAGTAAATACCCGGAAAGGTGTTTCCGTCTGCCCATGCGCGAAAATACACGGTCCTTAAATCTTAGTAATTCTGTGGCTGTTATGGTTTATGAAGCTTTGAGGCAGCACGATTTTCCCGGCCTCAAATGAAAATGACGATATCCAATTTCCGACTTCCGACATAGCGAGACTAGGAACGAAGTGACGTAGCGAGACTTGTGCCTGTGGCATTACCGATTTTCGAATATTTATTTATTGCTAGTCTTTTTATTAATATTTTTCTTTAACACAAAAAACTCCTGAGATATCAGGAGTTTTTGTTAAGTAAAAAATCAACTGTTCGGATATCGGATGTCGAAGCGGCGAAGCCGCATTAACTTTATTGTAGTAATGGTACGCCCGGTAGGAATCGAACCTACGCACCTGGCTCCGGAGGCCAGCGCTCTATCCACTGAGCTACGGGCGCTTAATTGAAAGTAAAAATAACATTATTGAGTATATACCATATAAGAAGAATTGTCAAAGGTAAATCAAGGATTTAGGCGAGTCCATCTATGGGAATCTCTTTCATAGTATTTTTCCATGACCCGTGTAAAAGACTTGTTTAAATCCAATCCCTGAGCATTGGCAAAACACAAAATAATAAACAAGATATCACCCAGTTCCAGTTCTAAATCGGTTTCCGGTTCATCAACTTTCTTGGGTTTCTCTCCATATAAATGATTGACCTCCCGGGCCAGTTCGCCTACTTCTTCGATTAAACGTAAAGTCATAGAGGTAGGTTGCCAATAGCCCTCAGCAAATTGTTTTATCCACCGGTCAACCTCCAACTGCATTTGCGATATATCCAGGGTACTCACCTCCATATCTATTCTTGCATATCTACGGACAAAAGACAAGCTTCTGTATTTGTACTGGCTTAAAGGGATACCCAGGGGTTGTGTAAAAAAAACAATAGGCAGGTTCTGTGAAGTTTGTTAAAATGGAAAAGTGAAAAAAACGAAGGAGAGAAGGCAAGTGTACCTTTTTAACAGGGCCAAAAATTACAGCATTAAATTAGTAGATGACCAATTATGGGCACAAGTAAGTTTGGTAGATACGGCCCACGAAATTGTACTGGAAGCAAAAACAAACCTGGCGGACTTAAGGATTTTAGATGTCAAAGCTTGGATGGTGCGTACTCCGCATCCACTATGTAAAGACGTGGAGCAACGTGTACAG
>CAZWTM010000042.1:0-21474 GCA_964637385.1 uncultured Peptococcaceae bacterium | reverse complement strand
TTGATATATAAGACTTTAGAATATATTTTGGTTTAAATTGATTAACACTAAGATTCTTGGAAAGGGGGGAAAAATGATTAATGGGTGATAAATATACCGATAAAGTCCCTACTGTCGGTACGAAAAACCTGGGTAAACAAAAAAAGCTGGAAGTAGAAAGTGCTAAAGAACTGGCACCCACTGGTTACGGGACAACTAAACTTGCGGGTAACAAAAAAAATGACCCTAAACCAGGTCCAGGCGGCGGCTGACCCTAAGGTACCTTGACAAGAGTTCTTGTCCTCGCATAAAAGATTAAAATGTTCAGGAGGTAAAAAAAATGGCGGGTAATAACAAAAAAAATACTGGTAAAAACTATAAACAAGAGGCTGCTTCCGAACTAGGAGTTCAAAAAGTGATGAGTGCTGGAAAAGGCACAACAACTACTACTAAAACAACCACTACTGGTAAAACCACCGGTAACTACGGTCAGGAAGCCGCTAGTGAACTGGGCGTTAACAAAACTTCCACTACAACCAATGTTGGCAACTTTGGTCAGGAAACTGCCTCCGAGCTGGGCGTAAACAAAATCATGAACGCCGGTAAAAACAGCAAAAACACCACCAGCAAATAACTGAGAGAATTACTATCCCCTCCAGGAGGTAACCTGATGGATCAGGACCGTACAGTTCCTCAAGATTTACCCATGCTGGGAGAAGAAACTGACACCACCACGTATTCATATGAAACGGCAGCCGCCTTTATCGATCCGGAAATGGCTAAGGCTGCTGTCCAGGAAGCACAAAGACGTGAAGGTACCCGCGTACGGGTAGACTAAGTAAGAGGAGAAGGCGTTGCCTTCTCCTTTTCCATATCCTTAGCATGTTGACAGTATGCCGGTTCTTTGATAAAATAACATCTGCACTGCAAATAAATATGCCGCGGTGGCGGAATTGGCAGACGCAGCAGACTCAAAATCTGCCGCTCGCGAGGGCGTGGGGGTTCAAGTCCCTTCCGCGGCACCAAAAGTCCTTAAGCCTTGTCACACAAGGCTTTTTTATTTCATCTTGAATACTGAAAGCAAAATCTAGAAATCCAATAGTATCAACGGACCAAAGTCTTTTCTTTTGGCAAAAAAATTTGACAGAAAAAAAGGGAACACCACTCCTTCCCGGAATTGTTAAAGTGCTAACCAAAACATTTCAAAGGATGGTGACCCTCTGAACAACTCATTACCACAAATCAATTAGAGACTTTATCACGCCAACAAAAACGTCAATTGGAACGGGAATACCAGAAGAAACTGCATTCCCTACAACGCCGGACACGGAATTCCAATCTTCCGGTTAGTTTTGATAATTTTTCTGTTACTGCTTTTGGTAATTTCGGCCTCTTAAGGCTTTCAAGCAGGCAATTAATTTTCGGGGCATACTTAGCCGGGTTCGTCTTAAACGCCATCATAACTTGACCAAATTATTGCATAATCTTAATTTAACAATGAGAAACTATTATAAACAGTTTTCTATTATTCGGGGGATTTCCCGTGGTACAAATTGGCAATTTACATATAGGTCCAACACAATCCGTAAAGCTTCCTACAATTAGTATTCAAGAAGCGGCTTACCTCTGGGATTTCTTATGTAGTCGTTATAAATGCCTTGAAGAAACAGGTATATACCTAAATTTAGCAAAAGATCCCGATTTTATAACTTTTATTAAAACAGGTATTGTATTAATCCTAGAAAGACAAGTAAAGGTAATTGAAAAAGAAATGGATCGTTACAAAATACCTTTACCAACGCCTGGACCCAAAACGTTTAGCAACTTGAATGATAAAAAATTTGAAATTAGAGATGAATTTATGTTTCAGCAAATTTTCGAGGGGTGCCAATACTATATAGATTATTTAGCACGAATAACCCGCTCAATGGTGACTAATGACCCATTAAGGGATACTTTTGCAGGATTTTTGAAAGAGGAATTGCTACTATTCGATCAGCTATGTAAGTATGCAAAAGCTAAGGGATGGCTCCAAGTTCCACCTATGTATCACTAACCTTGGACTGGTTGCGCCTTCGCCGCCATAGTGCGGGCTCGACCTTACCCCATCTTTGGCCGACCGATTCGCAATTCGGGTAGCCCCGTTTTTCTACGGCCTAATACTTACCTGGTCTTTTCGGAAGCCTATTTCCTGGGAAGCGCCAGCAAGGTTTTATCGGCTATATCTTTATAGATCTGCTGGACCAAAGCCATGCGATTCTTTATTCCTCTTTTTAACACGAGAAGATCATAATCACTGTCCAGTCTTTCTGCTTCTTGACCTAAAAAGCATGATTTTATAAGGGTTTGTGGTCTTCACAATCCTGTCAACTACTCTATCAAGCACCTTTTCCAAAGTGACTCCCTCCTCTCACTGGAATGAGACTATTATGGTGTAGTGAACCCCGTTGTCAAGACATTTTAAAAAATTTAAGCTATGTTACACCAGGAAATTGCTGCATCAATGGAACAACTAACAGCTCAACTTGAATCACTATCGGAATTTGTTAAATTAGTATAGAGAGACAAGTCCCTAACCCGTATATATCAAGAGTTAGGGCCCTTTTTATAGCATTATAGGAATCATCGTATACTCCCTTCCATCAACTGTAATCAAGTATAATACTTATAATAGTGCACAAACTAAAAAAATTTTGTGGACACCTACAACTGGGAAAAATATCTATTTAACAGCAATCCATATTTCTGCGGCAGCTGATGTGAAAATACTTTTACAACGGGCCAATAACAATGTTTTTTCTGTAGTATATTTGAATAATACAATTAATTCATATAATGCTATTTTTTTCTCCTGTCAAGTTTAATTCCAACGAAAGCATTTCTCATACTTCTACTTTTTCTTTGACTCCAGGTGATTACGATATTACCCTTTTCGGGTTTGAAATTTAAAATACTTTCAGATTGCTTTTTTAATTATAAGTCATACAGGATATATTTTTGCCCCGGCGTTTTCTTCCTGCTGCTGAGCCAGGTTATAATCTACATTTGTTTTGGCAGCATAACGTCTTCCAGGAACTTTTTCGCCACCCGGGAAAAACACGTAAGGCAGGACATCTTCCTCTTTCTGCAGGCTGAGAGGTACCTAAAGCCAGGGTGGAGATAGCTGTATCGATGATATCAGCGCCGGCTTCTACGGCTTTCATATACATCATGGCTGCCATCACGCTGGTATAGTGGGTATGCATTTGTACGGGCAGATTAAGTTTTTAATGAGCCGATGCCTCTGACAAGCGTAAGGGAATCGTAAAATTTAAGTGCATTTTATTAGCAAATAAGATAAGCCCGGTAAAATTCAGAGATGCCCTCCTTAGGCATCTCTTTTATACATATAGCGTTAACATTTTAAAACTCTATTTGGCGCAGTAAACATCTTTGGGCTTTCTTAAATCCTGGATAAATGGATACAAAATAGAAATCACAGTGAGAATAAGCAAAACAATAGAAATTGTGGAACCTACGAAAATTTTAAAACTTCCGTCTCCAACAATTAACGCCTGTCTAAAGGATTGTTCCATGCTGTTGCCCACAATAACAGCAAGGATTAAAGGAGCTGTGGGTATATTTGCTTTATGCATGAAATATCCTACTACGCCGAAAATAATCATTAAGTAGAAGTCAACAACGCTATTTCCAATGGCATAGGCTCCTATGAAAGCCAGGCCTAAGACTATGGGATAAAGAATTTTCGGCGGAATTGCTAAAACCCTTACTAAAATACCAGCTAAAGGTATGTTCACAATGGCCAATATTACGTTGCCAATGAACATGCTGGCTATAAGTCCCCAGGCTACATCAGGATGTTGGGTAAATAACATGGGACCAGGTTGCAATCCTAGCATCAGGAGTGCACCCATCATCACTGCCGTTGTACCTGAACCTGGGATACCGAGGGTAAGCATTGGTATAAGAGCACCCACTGATGCAGCATTGTTAGCAGCTTCCGGGGCAGCAAGGCCTTCAATAGCCCCTTTACCGAATTCCTCGGGGCGTTTTGATAATTGTTTTTCATTGTTGTAAGCCAGCAGTGCGGCCATTGTACCGCCTGCTCCCGGTAAGGCGCCAATGAAAAATCCCAGGGGCGTACTTCTGAGAATAGGCCAAAAACTCCGTTTCCAGTCTTCCATAGTTATCCAGATTCTGCCGAACTTGGTTTGCATTTTTTTCTTGCCTTCTTTTAAATCTTTGAAGGAGCCAAAAACCTCTCCCAAAGCATACATGGCAATAATCACAACAAGAAAATCAATCCCTGTCTGTAATTCCAAGACACCGAAGGTAAACCTTTCTACACCTGACTGGGCATCTATACCCACTGTGGAAATCATCAAGCCAAAAATCATGGAAATAAAGCCTTTAAAGAGATTTCCCTTGGACATAGAAGCTGTAGCTGATAAAGCGAAAAGCATGAGGAGAAAGTATTCTGCCGGTCCAAATTTTAAGGCAAAACGCGCTACCGGTTCGGCAACTAATGTCATGATTATTGTAGCAATCAACCCCCCAATAAAAGAGGCAATGGCAGAGATAGCAAGAGCAGCTTCCGCCCTTCCCTGCATGGCCATAGGATAACCGTCAAAAGTAGCGGCTATGGCTGCACCATCACCAGGTGTGTTAATTAAAATTGAACTCCGGGAACCCCCAAACATGGCACCGTAATATACGCCGCACATGGTAATTAAGGCAGCAACCGGTCCCATCGTAAAAGTAAGGGGTAAGAGAACCGCAACACCGGTTGCCGGGCCAAGCCCTGGTAACATGCCAATAATTGTTCCCAGTACCCCGCCCAGGGTTACCCAAAAAATGTTTTCTGGCGTGAGAGCTACAATAAAACCCTGAAAAAGATGAGACAATATACCATCCATTTAATTCGCCTCCTGCTTGTCCTAAATGTCCAGAATTGGCATCATGGGTAAAACAATCCCCAGAAGTTTGGAGAATACAACATAAATTCCTACACTAAAGCAAAGGGATACTATCGTGTTTATTTTCCACTGCTCTTTACCATTTATGGCAAAAAGAATGGCTTCCATAAAAAAGAAAGTGGATAAAACATAACCTATCTCCTCAAATAAGAGAGCATAGATAATACTGACTGCACAGGTATAGGCAATTAATTTTCCTGTATAACTTAAAGAAGGTTTTGATAGACTAAACTGCCAGCCACATTTTTTTAACTCCATCACCACGAGAACTATGCCACATAATGTCATAATTAAGCCAAGGGCCAGGGGAAATAATACCGGCGCCATGGGATTACCAATGGTAGCCCGCGGCAAACTAAATGCCTGAATACTATATATTATTCCAATCACGATTGATACAAAGCCTGCAACAAGTGAAAGGTTCATCACATTCACCCCTTCTCTTTCAATAAATATTGCAGGGACCACAGCAAACTATGGTCCCCTTGCTGTCTCTATACTTTCAACATCCCGATTTCTTTCATTATTTCTTTATATTTCTCATTGGTTTCATCTAAAAATTTTTTAAATTCAGTACTATTCATATAGACCTGATCCCAGCCATTGGTTTCGCATGCCTTCGCCCATTCAGGGGTTTTTACCATTTTCGCCAGTACATCTTCCCAATACTTCACCGCATATTCAGGCATACCCGGTGCCCCGAATAAGCCCCGCCAGTTTTCAAAAGTTGCATTGATGCCTTGTTCTTTACATGTTGGAATTTCGGCCAGTACACCGGTACCAACTCTTCTATCAGCTGTCGAAGCTAAAGCTCGCAAATCACCGCTCTGCAGCAAGGCTCGAACTTCGCCCAGGCCAGTAGACAGCACATCTACATGACCGCCCAGGACTTGTGCCGCACCGGAATTGTCCTGAAAACTTACATAACTTATTTCTTTAAGATTTTGTACACCAGCAGCTTTAGCCATCATCAGGAACTGAATATGATCCATACTGCCCGCGGCGGAATTACCACCGATAGTTACACTCTTTGGATCCTTTTTCAAGGCATCCATTACTTCTGTAATTGTCTTATATTTCGAGTTTTTGGCAACGACAAAGGCACCATAATCGCTGATTAATCTGGCCAGTGGGGTTGTATCCTTATAACCGAACTTACTGGAACCATTCAGGTTGATTAAAAGCAACGGGGGAGAATACACGGAAATGATATTGTCACTGCCCTTTTTCTCCTGCATATAAGCCAGGTTGACTCCACCGCCTCCGCCCGGCCTGTTGGTCACAGGCATGGGCACAGATACTAATTTAGTATCACTTAAAACCTTGGCTACTGTGCGAATAGTTAAATCCCAGCCCCCACCAGCCCCGGCCGGAGCAATAAATTCCATGGCTTTGGTGGGATAATTAGGCGCCTTGCTTTTTCCCGAACTACAGCCTGTAAATATTAGGGAAATAGTTAAAGCAAATACCAGTATAATAGGAACTCCTTTGTAAATCTTTCTGTTCATCCAAAAACCTCCCTTTTCTTTTTGATCATAGTGTGCCGGATACGGTATCCCGTTTTTGTGTTATTTGTATCCCCTCCCCTATACCCTTATTATTGAGAAGTTTTATAAAGTACTCAGAAGCGTTTGCATGGAAGCTTCCAAGTGCTTAACAACCAGTTCCGTTGCCTTATCATAATCCCTGGCTACCACTGCTTGAAGTATAGCTTTATGCTCTTTTATTACTTCTTTACGCCGTTCTGTCCTGGACATAGTTATCCTGCGCAGCCGTTCCAGCTGTTCTTTCATATTATTAATCAGGCCGATTAATTTGGGCATTTTACTTGCACTTAAAAGAACTTCATTAAAACGCTGGCTGGCTTCAAATACCTTATCTGGTTTACCTTCTTTTTCCAATTGTTCAGCATCTGCCAGGAGTTGCTCCAACTGACTGATTTCCTGGGCAGTGATATTCTCGATTACTGAACTGATAGCAAGACACTCCAGGGCTTTTCTTATGGCATATATTTCTTTTATTTCCCCTTTATCAATGGCCTTAACGATATCACCTTTTCTCGGTATATACTCAAGAAAACCTTCAATTTCCAGCTTGCGCAGGGCCTCCCGCACCGGTGTACGGCTAATATTAAACTTCTCAGCAATATCCTTTTCCACAAGGCGCTCCCCGGGTTTTAGCTTTCCCTCCAGAATGGCTGCTCTCAGAGATTCATAGACAATATCTCTGATAGGTTTAACTTGGGAAATATTCACTTCCTTAAATAACACATTTTCCATATCATCACCTCTATGAAGATATTTTTTGTCGAATTAGGTATACTTCTGCATAAAACTTCTATTTCCTCTATGTGAAATGATAATCCCAGCCAGAAACGGGTGATGATACTGTTGACTTAATTTATGTTAGATAAGTTTTTGCCAGTAGCTCTATTTTCAGAAGAAGTTCTTCTAAAAAGTGATTCCTCTCGCGCATGCAAACCCAGGCACTTTCTGAACATATCAGACATTTTCTTTCCTGTCTGCCGACATTTTGCCTGTTTACACTAACTCCCGTATGGTCCAGCACATCTATATCAAATACCCTTCCTAAAGGATGTTCTTCTTCTAATTCCACACCTATTTTCTTTAACTCTAACCCTGAACACGCAATACACAAGTATCCTTCAGGTCCTGTAGGCTTATAGAAAACTTCGTGGTAAAGTACTTTATCCCTACATGAAATCCTGCTTAAAAAAGCCTTCATTCCTTCACGATGAATGCGCCTGTAGAGACTGCTGTCTTTAACAGGCCCTGGTATATTCAAAGTTATTGAAACAACAGGATTTTGAAATTGCCTTATCAACCTGTTTTTTATTTGCCATCGCTCATCCCGGGTTAGCAGCATCTTTTCTAAACTGATAGACTGCACAAAATTATACCTCCGCCACCTGCCTGATCACATCAATGACAGTTCCATCCCGGTATTCAATAATGCCTACGATTTTATCATTAAAAGCAATGGGCTCCGGCTTTCCTGTCAGTTTTTCCCCTTTAGCCTTGAGCTCCTCAATACTTAAAAGGGGGAGTTTGGCCTTGCGGAACCTTTCTTCTAAATCCTGACGCAAAGGATTAACTGCTATACCCCTGTCAGTTACCAGGACATCTACGGTTTCTCCAGGAGTAATCACATTATGCACTCTTTCCAACACGGTGGGTATCCTTCCCCTGATAAGAGGTGCCACCACCACTGCCATCTTTGCACAGGCAGCTGTGTCCGAATGTCCCCCTGAAGCTCCCCGGATAACGCCATCAGAGCCGGTAATGACATTAACATGGAAATTCGTATCTATCTCTAAAGCACTCAGGATAACCACATCCAGCATATTGGCGGCGCAGCCTTTATTATGAGGATTCGCATAAAAGGAAGTATCAATTTCATAATGCAGGGGATTTTTTCCAATAGATTGGGCAGCAACCAAATCAAAGGATTGGGTATCAAAAAGTTTTTTTATCAATCCTTCTTCATGCATCTCCACAAACTGCTGGGTAATACCGCCAAGGGCAAAACTGGCCGTAATGTTCTTTTCTAACATTTTCTCCCGTAAAAACCTTGCTACGGCTAGGGAAGCTCCCCCTGAACCGCTTTGCAGGGAAAAACCATCCTCAAAGTATCCAGAAGCTTCAATAACCTCTGCCGCATATCTGGCGATCAGCAATTCCCTGGGGTTGGTTGTATAGCGGGTGGCTCCGGACATAATTCCCCTGGGGTCCCCAATTGCCTCTACCTGAACAATCAAATCAACATCCGTCTGCGGGATACTGGCGGGTAAATTGGGGTAATCCACAAGGTTATCGGTAATCAGCACAACTTTATCGGCATAACGCGCGTCTACCATGGCATACCCTAAAGAACCACAAATGGATTTGCCTGAAAAGCCATTGGCGTTACCATACTGGTCACAACAAGGAACGCCTAAAAATGCAACATCAATGGACAGCTCACCTGTTTCAATCGCCCGGGCCCTGCCTCCATGGGACCGGATAATGACCGGAATATCCATAAGTCCCCTGGAAATTGCCTCGGCCAAAGGCCCCCTTAATCCACTTGTTTCAATTCTCCTAATTACCCCCTTCTCGATATGTTTGATGAGAGGTTCATGAACAGTGGTTAAAGAACTGGGAGCCAGTACCAGGTCTTTAATCCCCAGTTTGGCGATAACATCCATCACCATATTAACGATATAATCCCCTTCCCGGAAATGGTGATGGAAGGATATAGTCATACCGTCTTGTAAACCTGCCTCCAATATGGCCTTTTCTATGGACTCCACAACTTTTTTCTGCCCCGGTCTGATCATTCCTAATTTTGCTCCTGCCTTCCGGCCGCCTGGCTGTAGGCTAAAGGGCCCCTGAAATGGCTTCAATTCCCCTAATCCGTCTATGCTTGCGGGTATTTCCCTTCCCAGTACATTTTTAGGCATGGAAATCCGCTACCTCCTCCTCATAAACCCCTACTGCTTTGGCCAGTTCAATCACCCTGCGGGCTCTTTCCACGATAGGCCCGTCAATCATCTTGCCGTCCAGGGAAATAACACCTGACCCGCGTTTTTCCGCTTCCTGGATAGCCATAAGAACCCTTACAGCTTTTACAACCTCCTGCTTAGTGGGGGTGTAAATTTTATGAACGTGCTCAATTTGCCGGGGATGGATAATGGATTTGCCGTCGAATCCCATCTGCTTAATCAGCTTAACTTCATTAATAAAGCCCGTTTCGTCGTTAACATCGGAAAAAACAGTGTCTAAAGCGTAAATGCCCGCTGCTCTGGCCGCTAGCAGTACCTGACTCCTGGCCGCCAAGAGTTCGATACCGTCTAAAGAACGCGTAGTCTTTAAATCTGTCACAAAATCCTCCGCACCGAGAGCGATGGCCACCAATCTGGGCGAAGCAGTGGCAATTTGGTAGGCATTAATAACCCCCTTAGCACTTTCCACGGCAGCCATGAGCTTAACTGTCCCCTGTTTTATTCCGCTTTCTTTTTCAATTTTAGAGATAAGACGGTCAGCCTCCTGGATTTCTTCAGGGGTTTCCGTTTTAGGCAGCCTGATAATATCAGGCTTAGCCCTGACTATCGCTTCAAAATCTTCAAAACCAAAGGGTGTATCCAATCCATTAACTCTGACTACAGTCTCCACTCCCTCATAGTCGATGGTCTTTAGCGCATTGTAGACTAGCAACCGGGCTGCGTCTTTTTCATGGAGGGAAACAGAGTCTTCTAGGTCAAACATAATTGAATCAGAGCCAAAAATATGAGCATCTTTGATCATGCCGGGGTTATTCCCCGGTATATACATCATCGTCCTGCGCAACCTTGTCATCTTATACCCTCCTGCCAGGGGTACAGGGGAACATCCACAGCCCTGCAGACAGCCGTCTGCACCCTCGCCCGGATAGTGCAATCCAGTGCCCCTTTATCATTAGCTTTAATTATCGCCTTTTTTACTCCCATTTCCTTTAATGTTTCAGCAATTACTGACCTAATTTGCTTACCAAACTGTCTTTCTACGGGACTATTCAGAAAAATTTCAATTTCTTCCTTAACGGCAGGTTCAATGATTATTTGTATATCCCCTGACTCCATTGTTCCTGCCATACCGGCTTTAACAATTTCCATCACTTTTAAAACCTCCAAGGATCAATGTCTGGAACAACCTGCTTTTATTTTACTGATGATTGGCTCTGCTTCTGGCGAAAGGAGAAATTTCATAGTAGTGGCAGGTACCAGGCCTTGTACCTCATCCAATCTACCTTCTGCAATGAGTTTTCTGACTCTAGACGCACTTACTGCTTCCTCGCCTACCTTAAATCTCGGTATTTCCACCACATCGATGCCTGCCTCAGGCAGTTCTTTTTTCATGATGCTATTGTATGTTCTGGTTACAGGGCAATAAGGTTCTTCACCCACGAAGCGTCTTTTTATGCCCAGCACAGGCGCGATATGGGTTTTGAAAATAGTTAAGTCAAGCCGGGCATGGACTTCCACTATTTCATGAAATTCCTTGAGAAAATAGGAGGGAAAGGTAGCATCGGAAATAATATAATCCCTGCCTTTATGGATATAAACATTGGGCAAATGTTTCGTTCCTTCACATACTAAACGGTAGCGAACTTTCGAAGGGAAACTGGATTTGTCCTCCCAAAGGACAAAAACATGAAGCACCTCACTTAAGGCAGCTGCCTTTTCTATCAGATATTGATGACCCAAAGTAAAGGGGTTGCAGTTAACAACGATTGCTGATATATTCTCTCCTTTAACATACTGTTCTTCCAGTTCAGCCAAAAAGTTTTTCAATCCCAGGGGATCATTTTCCAATAGAACCACCTTTTTGGTTACTTCCGCTACTTTATAAAACCCCGTTTCACGGAAAAACCGCCAGTTTTCTGGCCTGGTGTAAATAAATAACCGCTTTCTCCCCCTTCTAAAGGCTTCCGCCGTTAGATTGGATATAATCGTCCCCGTTAAACCTGTACCCTGATATGCTTTATCCACAGCAATGCATTTACAAACCCTTCCGCTCAGACATCCCGTGGCAACGATCCTCTCTCCTTCCAGCAGAGCAATACAGTATTCTACATCAGACTCAAGCCTTAATCCCTGTAGCTTTAGAAAATTTTCAAGCATGGCTCGTTCCGACTCATGATTTATTTGCAGAATACGTTCTGATAATTGAAAATACTCCATATAATCCTCGCATCCCGGATACGGTATCCCGTATCCTGTTTTTATTGTGTATTCGCCATCCTTTAGAAAATTCCTTCTAAAAAAAGAGAAAAACCCTAAAAAATTTTTTTGGGGTTTTCCAGAAAGTATAACATCAGTGTCACCGCTAAGAGATCCGCAGATCCACCCGGGCTAATATGTTTGTGTATAAAATCCTTATCCATATCTAGAATCTTTGTCCTGCCTTCAGTGGTAAATATCCCGCCTAAAGAGAGAGCCTCTCTGGCAGATGCTTTTACGTATCTCAAGGTTTCTATATCGTGACGGGCAATGATATTGCTGTCTTCTGTTTCCTGCATCAAATACAGCAACACCTGAACTAATATGTCATTAATACTTTCCTTTCTCGTGCTTAGTAATGTCTTTAAAACAGGTAATCCTGCGCGACGAACTGTCTCAAAGCCTGATTCCACTTCCCCCCTGATTCCTTTGACACCATATCTGGTAAAATTCCTTTCACCATGAGTCAGCTTTGTTTTCTTATGCAAATTAGTAAAATCGCTCTGGGTTAGTCCTGCGGTAATAAGTTTAACCTCTTCACATACCTCGTCCCCGGTAAATATATTGCTTTTCTTTTTCTGATACAATAAACCTGCCGCTGCCGAAATAATGCCCAAGGAAAAAATAAGTCCTTTATGAGTGTTTATCCCTCCAGTAGCGGCAAACATCCTCTCTTCACCTATAATGCCGATAGGTCTCAGTTCTTTTAAGAGTTCATTTTTGACTGAACCCGAAAAAACAACACCTTTCTGTGCACATTGAGAAAAAATCGACCCCAATGAAGCAACACTGTCCATAAAAGTGAAAAAGTCCATATCATCATGAGCCCCTGAATTATTCCGGTCAACCAACCCAGGTTTGGGAGTTACGGAAACCTCATAGAGGAGCGCTTTAATTGCCAGCTCATTTATATATTCACAAAATCCTTTAGCAACCACTTTTTCACTTCCTTTATGTAGCGGGTTACATACTTTATTCGGGTTACATACTTTATTATCTATAATTCAAGGAAAATAACAATCAAAAAATATAATATGGCAAAAGCTAAATAATAAAAAACAGGACTCCATACAGAGTCCTCAAACATTTCAGTCTATATATTGTTAGGGGAGGGTAAAGGAGATCTATTCCGTCTTAATTATTTCCATACTTAATTTAAGAGTTAGCCTGAGGCTGCTGTTTAAAGCGGTGAAAGCCACGACCCATCCCTTGCGGTTTCTTATTTGGCTCCCACTTTCCGGACTTGATGGCCTCAAGCCTGGCGTTCATTCTCTCTTCCATGAATTTTGCCTGTTCTTCAGTAATGGTGCCATCAGCTACATTTTGCTGAAGAATTTGTTTTTTAAGTTCCAACATTTGTGTTAACAAAGCAGTCATTTGCGCTTTTTGCTCATCAGTTATTTTTAACTGGGCAAAATTTTTAAAGGGTGCTCCTTTCCCATTAAAGGGACTTGTTGCTGCAGGATTATCATCGGCCACAGCCAAAGAAGCCGCACCGATACTGAGCGCTAAAGCCAGGATGATAATTAAGGTTTTTTTCACTTGTTTCACCTCCTTTTCCTGTGCTGGTTTTAATATAACCGGAAATTATGGCAAAAAACGCACAAAGATGTGAACTTTTTGTGAACATTGAAGTTCTCAGGGTTTTTTCATAATTTTTTTATAGTATATTTTTAGAAGGAGGGAAACAAATGAGTAATAAGCCGATTCTCTTAGTGGATGATGATCCCCATGTCCTTGAAGTTTTATCCCTGTATTTGAAGAAAGAAGATTATCCCGTTATCTTAGCTGATAACGGCAAGGAAGCACTGGAAAAAGTAGAGGAGGCAGACCCGCTTCTTATCGTATTAGACGTAATGATGCCGGAAATGGACGGCATCGAAGTCTGCCGGAAGATACGGGCTGTAAAATCTACCCCTATTATCATGCTTACAGCCAAATCAGAAGATGTCGATAAAATTTTAGGCTTAGAACTGGGTGCTGACGACTATATAACCAAACCTTTTAATCCCAGGGAGGTAGTTGCCAGAATCAAGGCGGTTTTAAGACGTGCCAGTGATAAAGACCGGAATATGAAAATCCTTGCTTTTCCTAATCTTGAAATCAATATGTCGGAATACCGGGTTAGGGTGAACAACCAGGTTGTACCCCTTACGCCGAAAGAAATTGAGTTGCTTGCGCTTATGGCCTCCCATCCTAACATGGTCTTTACACGGGAGAATCTCCTAGAAAACGTTTGGGGGTATGACTATATGGGAGAAACCAGAACTGTGGATACCCATGTGAAAAGACTGCGCCGTAAGCTGATGGTTGCACCCCATAACCCCTGGGATATAAAAACCATCTGGGGGGTTGGCTATAAATTCGAGGTGAAATAAATGAACTCGAAAATAGGCGTGAAATTACTGGTTTCGTATATTGTGCTTGCAGTGATTACTCTGCTCATGGTAGGGTTCCTCTTAAGCCCCCTTTTCAAAAATTATTTAATTGCGTCAAAAAAAAATGAGCTTCTGCATAAGGCCAGCGAAATAGTTCTTCTAACTCAAAGATATAAAAATAAGGAAATCGATGAAGAATCCTTTAACCAGATTGTAGAGACTCTGGATAGATTTACTGATACCCGCTTCTTGATTATCGATAAGGAAGGGCGCATCCTGGCCCCTTCTCAAGTGAGACCTGACCAGGGCAGAAAACCCCCTCCCCCTATAGGCAGAGGATCCCGCCTGAGCAAAGAGGAAATTGAACAGGTTCTCTTAGGACAGACGGTCATCAAAAAAGGCATGTCACCTCATTTCAATACCCCCGTGATTTCGGTGGCCCTACCTGTCACTACCGAAAGTAAAGAAGGTATACCGGAAGTCTCAGGTGCTGTACTGTCTTTTTCACCAGTCTACTTAGTGACGGATACAGTAAAAAAAGCCTATTATTATCTGGGTGTCTCCAGCCTCATCGCTACTCTATTGGCCACGGGTATCGCCTTCTACTTTTCAAAAAGAATCTCCTTCCCTTTAAAAAATATGAAAGAAGCAGCTCTCGCCATGGCCAAAGGTGATTACAAGACTGTCATTAAACCTGTTAGTGACGATGAGCTTGGTGAACTGGCAACCTCCATGAACTTTTTGTCCAGTCAATTAGATTTGAATATTACTGCCCTTGAGCAGGAAAAAGGTAAGTTAGAATCAATTGTGCTAAGCATTAATGAAGGACTCATTGCCGTAGACAAAGCGGGAAAAATCATCCTCATTAACCCCATCGTTGAAAAAATTTTCATGACGGCTACCAAAAGAATACTGGGAAAACATTTAGCAGATATTTCTCCTCTTCCCGAACTGACAAAAGTATTTCAGGTTGTGTTAGAGAAGGAGGTATCAACTTCAGCTACTTTCAGACTGCTTCACAGCACTTTTAAAATAACAGTTTCTCCCATCAGACAGGAAAACGGTACCCTGTTGGGCGCCGTAGGAATTCTGCAGGATATCAGTGAGATGGAAAAAGTGGAACAATTGCGCCGTGATTTTATTGCCAATGTATCCCACGAATTGCGGGCACCCATTACGGTGATCAGGGGCTATACAGACTGCTTGCTGGATGGAGTAACAGAGAATTCCCCCGAACATTACTACAGTATTATCAAAAATGAGACCATGCGCCTGGAAAGACTAATTAAGGATCTAATGGATTTAAGCCTGCTGGAATCAGGTAAAGTTGAACTTAACCTGGAGGAAGTAAATATAAGCGAATTGATTTATGAGACAGTAAACAAATTTCAGCAAAGAGCCAAAAGCAAAGGAATTCACCTTTTTACCACCGTTCATCCTGACCAAGATATCACAGTCTATTGTGATGCCGATCGGATTGAACAGTTATTGATAATCCTTCTGGATAACGCCTTAAAGTTTACCCCTGCAGGAGGAAGGATTGAAGCTAATCTATGGGAGGAAAATGATAAGGTGGTTTTAGCTATCAAAGATACAGGAGTAGGAATTCCCGAAGAGGACCTCCCTTTTATTTGGGAGAGGTTTTATAAAGTCGACAAATCCAGAAACCGTAAAAACCAGAACGGAACGGGTTTAGGCCTTTCCATAGCCAAACAAATAGCTGATTTGCACCAGGCTGAAATAAAGGTAGAAAGCAAGCTTCATGAAGGTAGTATCTTCACACTACAACTGAAAAAAATAAGTAATTATTAAGTTAAAAAACTTGGAAAAAACGGACAAACCCTGTCCCGGCCCGAACGGGGACAGGGCTTATCAATTATAGTTAGGAAAGTTATATAGCTCTGCGGCGTCCCAAACTGGAGTTTTAATATTCACAAAAAGTTCACATATTTTTGCCTTTTTTGCCGTAATTTAAGGTTATAGTAAATGGACAATAAAGAGGACAAAAGCGAGGTGTTTTAATTGAAATCCTTTAATATGAAACTTTTTTTAATGGAAATCATTGTGATAATCCTTTGTGTCCTCTTCATCACAACATATGCACACGTATAATTAGCTAAAGAAAAAACCTACACAAGCTAAAGTAAGGGACGTTTTCTGCGTCCCTTATTTTAGCTTTATCTATTCATGTCTTAAGGCTACAATAGGATCAAGATTGGCAGCCTTATAAGCCGGATAAACACCGAAGAAAAGCCCCACGGCTAAGGCAAAGAGAAAAGAAACCAGGATAGCGATTGGTGAGAGAACCGTGGTCCATTTTGCCACATAAGACACGGTTTTGGCCACGCCAATGCCGAAGGCTATGCCTAAAAGCCCCCCCGTTACACTTAAGAAAACGGATTCTACCATGAACTGCCACATAATGTTCTTGCGTTTTGCCCCAAGTGCTTTACGGATACCTATTTCTCTGGTCCTTTCCGTAACTGAAACCAGCATGATGTTCATGATGCCGATTCCTCCCACCACCAGGGAAATCCCAGCAATAGCACCCAGCATAATAGTAAAAGTCCTGGTTGTGCTATTAATGGTATCCAGCAATTGGTCCTGGCTGGTGACCCTGACTGTGTTTTCTCTTTTAAATTTTTGATTAAAAATGGAGGTCACATGGGCTACAGCCAGTGCGGCTTCGTCAGCCGATTTGGCCTTTAGATAGATGGAACCGACCTGGGTGGAGCCCGTGATTCGCTGGGCCACAGTCACCGGTATGAGGATTATATCATCACTGTCTCTACCCATGCTGGAACCTTTTGCTACCAACACGCCAATAATATTGAAGGACTGGCCTTTGAGCATGATTTTCTCTCCCAGGGGGGAGCTTCCTGCAAAAAGTTCCTTGACCACGGTCTGGCCTACTACGGCCACTCGCTCCCGGTTCGTAACCTCATCCTGGGTAAAAAAGCGGCCCGCTGCTGTTGTTGTGTTTCTGATGGCCGAATAGTCCCCCGTAACGCCCTCTACAGAAGTATCATAGGTTTGGTTAGACCATTTGGCCGTCACTGAAAAGGATACAGTAGGCATGGCATGAGTAATACTGGGAACCCGTTCCAGCAAATCCCGGGCATCTTCCAGACTCAGCCGCGTTCCCCGCATGGGGGATACAATGATCATGTTGGAGCCCATATTCGATATTCTATCGGAAACATCCTTGGAAGCTCCCTGGCCTATAGAAATCATGGCAATAACCGCACCTACGCCAAAGATAATGCCAAGCGTCGTTAAAAGAGAACGGAGTTTATTGCCGCGCATGGCTGCAAAAGCCATTTTGAGGACCTCCCAGAAGCTCATAAATTCACCGCCTTTAAACCCAAGCTGCTTTCTACCCTTACAGGGTGAGCTACTTGTTCATCGCTGAGCATCATACCGTCCTTAAAGCGGATGATCCTTTTAGTATGCAAGGCTACCTGTTCATCATGGGTAACAACAATTATGGTGATACCTTCACTGTTAAGTCTGTGAAAAATTGAGAGAACCTCGGCACCTGAACGGCTGTCCAAAGCTCCTGTGGGTTCATCGGCTAAAATAAGGGAAGGATCTCCTGCCAGAGCCCGGGCGATGGCCACCCGCTGCTGTTGTCCCCCGGAAAGTTCCGAGGGAAGGTGATGCATCCTGTCTCCTAATCCTACGGCTTCTAGAGCTTCTTTTGCCCTAATGATGCGTTGTTTAGGTGTAAATCCCCGGTAAATCAGAGGAAGGGCGACATTTTCCAGAGCCGTCAACTTAGGGAGAAGGTTGAAACTTTGAAAAATAAACCCAATATATTGATTACGGATTTCCGCCAGTTCATCGTCATTTTTGGTGCTGACATCTTCCCCGTCTAGAATATATTGACCCGATGTGGGACGGTCCAGGCAGCCTATGATATTCATAAAAGTGGATTTACCCGAACCAGACGGTCCCATGATCGCCACATATTCGCCTTTTTCAATATTCATGTTTACTCCTGCCAGGGCGGTTACAGAGTTCTCACCTGCTGAGTAGATTTTTTGAAGATCTTTAATCTGTAGCAGCATCATCCCTGCTCCTTTCTATCTTCTCGTGTTGGTGTTACGCTGTTGCCCTGGTCCGCCCATGCCACCGGGGACGCCCATGCCTGGAGGAGGACCGAATTGCTGGGTTTGTGAGGTTGTGGAGGTCCTGGCAATAATGACCTGTTCACCTTCGCTTAAGCCCTCTAGAATTTCCACCCACCGGCCGGAATTTATCCCGGTTTTCACTTGCTTGGTACGGGGCTGTCCATTTTCCACAACCTGAACGGTGCTGCGCCCGTTGCTGGTTGTGACGGCTTCGGCAGGAACCCGCAGGACATTTTCCTTCTTCTCCAGCAAAATAGTGGCCGTTGCCGTCATGCCACCCTTAATACCTTCGACGTACCCAACTTCCAAAGTCACAGGATATTTGGTGACACCATCGCTGGTCTTGCCCTCCTGGGCAATGCCGATGACCTGACCTTTGGCAACTACATTTGGCAGGGCATCAATTTTAATGGAAGCCTGCTGACCGAATTTTATTTTGTTAATATCCAGCTCATCCACGGGAATTTCCAGGTAGTTTTTTTCAAAGTTACATACCACAAGAAGTTCCTGCCCGGCACTGGAAGTATCAGCTCCTAATTCATCTCCCGGTTTTACCGCAATACTGACCACGACGCCGTCAATAGGCGATACAACGTTCAGGCTGTCCAGCTTTTTATTTGTCGAAAGCACTTTTTGATAATTTTGTTCCACTTTAAGCTGCTGTTGCTTTATTGTTTTCTCATCTGGATTCAGCAGTTGCCGCAGCTGTTCTTCAGCGTTAGCCAGCTGATTTTCGGCATCTTTGACCTGGCGGTCGATTTCATCATTGACCAAACGCATGAGAGGTTGACCTTTATACACCTTGTCACCAGGTTTTTGATAGATTTCCGCTACCGTGCCACTGACTTCTGTCACCATCTCTTCTGATTGGGTGTAACGAATGTAGCCCGGCCCCCCTATATGCATGACAAAAGTATCGTTTTCAATGTCTTTTATAATAATGTTGTTATAGGTTTGCATCCCAGGACGAAGAGCATCGTCTGGTTTATCAATACTTATTAATACTTCAAACATTCCCGAGGTCGCATCCTTGGCCTGGAAAGCTTTCTCTTTAATCTTGCCTTTATAGTCTTTATTAAGACCTTTAACAAAGACTTGTACCTCCATACCAACACTTAAAGCATTAATATCACGGTCTGAAAATGAAGCTACTACTTCCATTTCATCGGTTGTGGCAAAAGTAACTGCGACGACACCAGAATTTACCCGCTGTCCCACTTGCAGTTTTGATTCCAGAATAGTTCCGGTAAAAGGTGCCTTAAGCACGAGTTTCTCTTGCTGCTCTTTTTTATCTTCCAGGGCTATTCTATACTGTTCTACTTTCAGCTCCGCTGCCCGGCGGTTATAGTCCGTATCAGGAAGGGGACTTGTCATCTCAGCTAAATCACTTTTGGCAATTTCCCACTCTAAGACAGCCTGTCTGGCCTGGGACTCCAGCTCATCATTTTGTACACGTAAGAGGGGCTGGCCTTTTTTTACCTGGGTTCCCGCCGTTACTAGAACCTCCGTAACCGTACCGCCGGCCCACGTTTTTAATGCATAACGTTCGCTGGGCTGCAAAGTACCAGATCCATCAATGCTGTACTCTATAGTGCCGCGCTGTACCGGCACAGTGAGGAAATTGCTGGCACTGGCTTTTGCCTGTTTGTTATTGTTGTAGATGAATACCAATGCTATAATTAGCAGCATTAATATAACAATAATAAGTATGGTTTTCTTTTTTGACCATGAATTTAACTTTAAACGTTCCTTGATTTTAAGCACATACATCTCCCCTAATATAAAAATAAAACTAAACGAAAGACCGGTAGATTATATACTGTAGTAATTTCACCTCCGGTAAAAATGTTATCTAGAGTATAGGAGATATATGTGGCTTAAAAGGAACAAAAATGTGAACTTTTTGTGAACTTTTAAAGACTATTATCTTCTCAAGACTTTATATCGGAGGTTATGTTATGGAACTACGACAGCTTGAATACTTTCAGATGGTTAGCCGCTTAAACAATATTACAAGAGCGGCAGAACGGTTACATGTTGCCCAGCCCTCTATCACCATAGCCATTCAGAAACTAGAAGATGAGTTAGGTGTATTACTCTTTGACCGTAGTCAAAAACAGATTACTCTGACAGCGGAAGGCCAGGTCTTTTTGCAACACGTGGATAATATACTGCGCAGCGTTCAAAATGCCATACTTGAAATCAATGACTATAAAAATCTTCAAAAAGGCTCGATAAAAATTGGGATACCGCCCATGATCGGTTCATTCCTTTTTCCGGAAATTTTTGCTGACTTCAAAAAACTGTACCCTAATATAGAATTATTTATGGCCGAAGAGGGCTCGCTAGCTATCAGAAAACTCCTGGAAGAAGGCGAGCTCGACCTGGGAATTATCATCGTTTCACATACTTCGCCCTTATTAGAAACATTACCCATTACCAAAGGGGAAATACTGTTATGTCTCCCCCCCGATCATCCTTTAAGCAGTTTTTCATCAGTATCCTTCGGTCAATTGCGTCAGGAATCATTTATTTTGCTTAAAGAAGATACTTACCATCGTCAAATCATTATGGAGGAGTGCAAAAAACACAACTTTAAACCCAACATCATCCTCTCTTCGAGCCAAATCGCAACTATACTGGGTCTGGTGACAAAAGGGGCCGGTATTTCCTTCTTGCTAGATGTAGTTGCACGTAGAAATGCTGACATTACCAGCCTCCCTTTGTCCGAACCCCTCTTCATTGAGATTGGACTGGCCTGGAAAAAGAACAAATACCTGTCAAAAGCATCCCGGGTGTTTATTGAGTTTATAAAAAAGCTTATTCCCAACAATACTCCTTAACAAAAATTATTAGAGATACTTTCCCGTATTTTTTAGACCAGCGATTTATTTGAATCGCTGGTCTATTTATTACTACCTGAGTTACAAATGCCTTTAATTTATAGTTTATTTCTATGATTATATGGGTATTCCATATTTTATTTTTATGAAGATCTTTCATATCATTAACTTAACAAAAAGATAAGAGGTAATACGCATGGGAAACATACTTTCAACAATACTAGAGAAAAAGTTACACAGATTAATCCAGGAAAATAAACAATATTATGCTAAAGGCAAAGATGAAACTGAAGCTAGCCCTGGAAAGCTGAAGACACAAATTCTAATGACCATATTAAAAAACTCCAGATAAAAATCACCCCAAAAGGGTGATTTTTTTAATCCTTGTCCATGTATTTTATAATA
>CAZWTM010000041.1:0-21824 GCA_964637385.1 uncultured Peptococcaceae bacterium | reverse complement strand
AATAATATTGACATTGTATTGCTGCAAATTTTGCAGCAGTTTTTTTCTGAGTGATGAGGGAGGAATAATACTTTAAAAAGTAGAATAGAAACTTTTATACTAAAATGGTTAATAAATAATAGTAAGGATATAAAGCGAGGGGAATTTATTGATTAGGAGTATGACAGGCTTTGGCCGCGGTGAACATGCAGGAAAGTTGAAACATGTTGTTGTAGAAATGAAATCAGTGAATCACCGGTATAATGAAGTGCTGGTAAAGATGCCGCGGCAGTATACTTTGTTAGAGGATGCCGTTCGACGGTACATACTGGGCCGGGTTTCCCGGGGACGCATTGAAGTTTTTGTCAAAATAGATGAGGCTGTTACCAAACCCCGGGATGTTCAGGTTGACAAAGAATTGGCCTTAGCGTATTATAAAGCATTGAAGGAATTGGCAGGAATTACTGAAACTTTCCTGGATGTTGGTGTTATCCAACTGGCTCAACTTCCCAACGTTTTAAAAATTGAAGAGGCGGAAGAGGATCTGGAAATGATCTGGCAGGATATGCTACCTGCTGTGAGCCAGGCTGCCGATGCTTTAATCAGCATGCGGGAAAAGGAAGGGGAAAAACTTCAGGAAGATTTGCTGGAACGCTTAAAGGATATCAAGACCCTCCATGAAAAATTGTGCGAGAAAAGTCCCAAGGTTGTGACCCTGTACCGGGAAAAACTGCAGAGCCGCTTAAAAGAACTAATGGATGATGTCAAGATAGATGAGAATCGTTTGGCTATGGAAGTAGCTCTTTTTGCTGATAGAAGCAGTATTGATGAAGAACTGGTGAGAATGGAGAGCCATCTTGCACAATTTGCCGACATTTTGCAGGAAAACAACCCCGTGGGTAGAAAGCTGGATTTCCTGCTTCAGGAGTTAAACAGGGAAATCAATACGATTGGCTCCAAAGCCAATGACCTGGAAATAACTCAGTATGTGGTGGAAGTCAAAAGTGAACTGGAGAAGATGCGTGAACAGGTACAAAATATTGAATGATAGCAGGGAGGGTATGATCATGGATATTAAGTTGATTAATATTGGGTTTGGCAATATTGTTTCGGCTAACAGGATAGTTGCTATTGTCAGCCCCGAATCGGCTCCCATCAAAAGAATCATTCAAGAAGCAAGAGACAGGGGTATGCTTATCGATGCTACTTATGGGCGCCGGACCAGAGCCGTGGTGATAACCGACAGTGACCATGTAGTACTTTCAGCCGTGCAGCCGGAAACGGTAGCCCATCGCCTTTATGCTAAAGATACAACCCATAGTGAGGAAGCTTCTTTATAAGGGGAAAAATGATGCACCTGAAAAAAGGTTTATTAATTGTTATCTCTGGTCCGTCAGGAGTCGGCAAAGGTACCATTTGCCGTGAGCTTTTTAGCAAATATGATGATATTGTTTATTCTGTTTCTACCACCACCCGCAAGCCCCGGCCAGGTGAGGTAGAAGGCAAGCATTATTTCTTTACTACAGAAGAGGAATTTCAGAAACTCATTGCTCAGAATGCTTTTTTGGAATGGGCTAAAGTCTATGACAACTATTACGGCACACCCCGCCAGTATGTGGAGGAAATTCTCCAGGCGGGCAAGGACTGTATTTTAGAGATTGATATCCAGGGGGCTCTTCAGGTTAAGCAAAAAATACCTGAAGGAATTTTTATCTTTGTGGTGCCACCCTCCCTGCAAGAACTGACTAGGCGCATAACCTGCCGTGGTACAGAGGATCCTTCAGAGATTGAAAAACGTATGAGTCAAGTCTCTGAAGAAATGTCTCACCTAAAGGACTACGATTATATTGTTGTAAATGATGAGGTCACCAGCGCGGTAGAAAAGATCCGTGCCATCATTGTAGCGGAAAGATGCCGCTCAGCAAGAATTTGTGAAATAATCAAGTTGGAGGTGTAGACTATGCGTCAACCATCCCTGGATGTGTTAATGGCAAAAATGGAATCCAAATATGCCCTGGTGGTAGCTGCTGCCAAAAGGGCCAGGTTATTAACTGATGGTGCTCAAGCATTAATCAATGTTACGCCTAATGAAGCAAACAAGCCGGTTTCCATTGCTTTGGAGGAAATTGCTGCCGGTAAAATAAATGTGGAATCTCCCAAAGGTGGCATTAAGTAAGTAGGGAGGTTTTGTTGTGTTTCGAGATAAGGTGATTATTGTAGGTGTGACAGGGGGGATAGCGGCTTATAAAACGGCAGATTTAGTAAGCCGTCTCTCAAAAAGGGGGGCCCAGGTCTACTGTATTATGACCAGGTCGGCCCGGGAATTCATCACACCCCTTACTTTACAGACCCTTTCCCGTAATCCTGTGTATACTGATATGTTTGCCGAGCCCCGTCAGTGGAATGTGGAGCACATCTCCCTCGCTGACAGGGCAGATTTGTTTATGATTGTTCCCGCTTCCGCCAATATAATCGGGAAGATAAGCCATGGCATCGCAGATGATTTTTTGAGTACAACAGTGATGGCTACCAGGGCCCCTGTGCTGATTGCCCCGGCCATGAATGTCAATATGTATTTAAATCCTATCACCCAGGAAAATATTAAGAAATTAAAGGAATTAAACTATCATTTTGTGGAGCCGGGTTATGGTGATTTGGCCTGTGGCTATCAGGGACAGGGACGCCTGGCTGAACTAGAGAATATTCTGGCTAAGGCTGAGGAGCTTTTGAATAGGGACAAGCCTTTAAAAGGTAAGAAAGTACTTATTACAGCGGGCCCAACCCGGGAAGCTCTGGATCCCGTACGTTATATTACCAACAGGAGTTCGGGAAAGATGGGTTATGCCCTTGCAAAACAGGCATATCTTTTGGGAGCGGAAACAACCTTGGTCAGCGGTCCTACCAACCTCCAGCCTTTTCCGGGAATAAAACGGATCAATATAGAATCAGCCCGGGAGATGCATGAAACTGTGCTTAAGTTTTATCAGGAACAGGATATTGTGATAAAGGCCGCTGCTGTAGCCGATTATCGGCCGAAACAAAAAGCCGAACAGAAAATTAAAAAGCAGCCCGGCGAGATGGTGCTGGAACTGGAACGAAATCCTGATATACTGGCTGAGTTGGGTCAAAATAAGGGGGGTCGTATTTTAATCGGGTTTGCCGCGGAAACTAATAATGTTTTAGCCTATGCGGCAGAGAAAGCCAAACGGAAAAACTTGGACTTTATCGTGGCCAATGACTTAACCCAACCTGGGGCAGGGTTTGGTGTAGATACCAACATTATTTCTCTGGTCTTCCCTGATGGGCAAATAAGAAATTTGCCGCAAATGGATAAAGAAGACGTAGCCCGTGAGATTCTCTTAGTGGCTGCACAATATTTAAATAAAACTAAGGAGTGAGTTAGTTTGGCAAAAAAATTGTTTACCTCGGAATCTGTAACTGAAGGCCACCCTGATAAAATTGCAGACCAGATATCGGATGCTGTCCTTGATGCCATCATTGCGGAAGATCCTATGGCCCGGGTTGCCTGTGAAACTTCTGTTACTACCGGCCTTGTCCTGGTCATGGGCGAGATTACCACCAAGTGTTATGTGGACATCCCTAAGCTGGTACGCCAGACCATCAAAGATATCGGGTATACCAGGGCCAAATATGGTTTTGACGGAGATACCTGTGCAGTTTTAACTTCTATTGATGAACAATCCCCAGATATTGCCATGGGTGTGGATAAAGCCCTGGAAGCAAGAACGGGGGAAATGAGCGATGCCCAAATCGAAGCCATCGGCGCCGGCGACCAGGGGATGATGTTTGGTTATGCTACGAATGAAACACCAGAATACATGCCCCTGACCATTTCCTTAGCCCATAAGCTTACTCGCCGCCTGGCCGAAGTAAGAAAAAAAGCAATTATACCTTACCTGCGACCTGACGGTAAATCCCAGGTTACGGTAGAATATGTGGACGGGAAACCTGTCAGGGTTGATACCATCGTCATCTCCACCCAGCACAGTCCCAACATAGAGACTGAGGAAATCAGGGATGATATCATGGAGGAAGTCATTCTCCCCGTAGTTCCTGGTGAACTCATTGACCGCAAGACCCGCTACTTTATTAACCCTACCGGCAGGTTTGTGATTGGCGGACCCCAGGGAGATGCAGGACTCACCGGCAGAAAAATCATTGTTGATACATATGGCGGTATGGCCCGTCATGGTGGAGGGGCCTTCTCCGGCAAAGATCCTACCAAGGTGGACCGTTCTGCAGCTTATGCCGCACGGCACGTGGCCAAAAATATTGTAGCCGCTGGTCTTGCCGACAAATGCGAAATCCAGCTGGCTTATGCCATTGGGGTGGCTCATCCTGTCAGCATAATGGTGGATACCCAGGGGACGGGCAAGGTAGATGAAGAAAAAATTGTAGCCGCTATCAAAGAAATCTTTGACCTGCGTCCTGCCGGAATCATCAAGGAATTAGACCTGCGCAGGCCCATTTATAAGCAGACTGCCGCTTACGGGCACTTTGGCCGCCTTGACCTGGATTTGCCCTGGGAGCGCTTAGACAAAGTGGAAGCCTTGAAGAATTACTTTAATCTTTAAAAAAGCATGGCGAGAGCCATGCTTTTTTAAGTGGAACCCATGACACTGCGAACGAATAACCAGTAACTAATAACTAGCAACTATGTTATAATTAATTAAAAATCAATATCAATAAAGGGAGTAAAGGTATGTTCTGCGACGTTTTAATCTTACAGCCGGAAAGCGCCCATGACCAAATTTATACTTACCTTCTCCCGGAAACTACAGAAGCTCAGGTAGGTTCTCTGGTATCTGTACCTGTACGGCAGAGTTTTTGGCAGGGGATTATCCTGAAAATATACGGGGAAAAGCCCGAATTTAAGGTAATAAAACCCATTAAAGAAGTATTATGTGAGGAACCCCTCATTACCAGGGCTGGACTCCAGCTGGCTTATTGGCTTTCGGATTATTATGTATGTTCTTTAAATAAAGCTGTGAAAGTTTTTTTACCGCCTCCTATCCGGCAGAAAGAAAAGGAATTTTTAGTAGTGGGGCCGGTAAAAGGCGAGGAACATTTGTTCCTGAGCGAAATGGAAAAGGAAATCTTTCGGGAAGTAATGGATAATCAGATTCCGGGGATGATCCCCCGCCGGATTGTAGAAAAATATGGGAAAGAGGCTAAAGCTGTCCTGGAAAGTCTGAAAAAAGCAGGTTTAATCAAGGTGAAAAAAGTCTTTGTACCCAGAGTTGCTGCTAAAAAGGTGACGGTTGTCCGTTTAACAGGCCGGTTTAACGATTGTAAGACCGCCGGGAGAAGGGCCCCACGCCAGGCGGAAATTATAGAAATGCTGCGAGATGGACCCAAACTTCTTGCGGAACTGGAGAAGCATGGGAAAAGTATTAGAGCTAGCTTAAAAGCTTTAAAGGAGAAGGGATGGGTAGAAACTTTTCAGGTAGAGGCCGGGCGGGATCCCAAAAATATGATCGTGGAGCCCCAAAGACCGGCTCTTTTAAATGCCGACCAGGAGGCGGCTTGCGAAGCTATCTGTGAGTCTATCAGGAAGCATCATCCCCAAATCTTTTATCTTTTTGGTGTCACAGGGAGTGGGAAGACGGAGGTCTATTTAAAAGCTGTCCAGGAGGCTTTGGACCTGGGCAGGCAAAGCTTGTATCTTGTACCGGAAATAGCCCTCACGCCACAAATAACCTCTATCCTGTTAGACGCATTTGGCCCAGAGGTAGCTGTACTACATAGTGCTTTATCTGCCGGAGAAAGATATGATGAATGGATGAGGATTCGCCGGGGAGAGGCCCGGGTGATTTTAGGACCACGTTCCGCCGTGTTTGCCCCTTTTTCCGACCTGGGTCTGATTATCATCGATGAGGAGCATGAGAATACTTACAAACAAAATGAGCCAGACCCCCGCTATGATGCCCGGCAGGTTGCCTTAGAACTGGCCAGGTACTATAAAGCTACGCTGGTTTTCGGTTCGGCTACCCCTTCCCTGCAAGGCTTTTACAAAACTGCCGGCGGCTACTACCAGCTCCTGGAGCTTCCCCGCAGGGTTGGTCAACATCCCTTACCAGAAATCAAAATTATCGATATGAAAAAAGAAAACAGGGAAGGGCATACCAGTATCTTTAGCCGTGAACTCCTTGGTGCTTTGGAAAGAGTCTTGACCTCGGAGGAACAAGCCATTCTTTTTATCAATCGCCGGGGGTACCATACTTTTGTTTTGTGCCGGGATTGTGGTCACCCCCTGATGTGTCCCCATTGCAGCATTACTTTAACCTATCATCATTCCAGACAGGTGTTGACCTGCCATTATTGCGGTTTTTCCAGGTCTGTGCCGCGAAACTGTCCTTCCTGTGGTAGCAGTTTCATCCGTTTTTTTGGTACAGGAACAGAAAGGGTAGAAGAGGAGTGTAACAAATTTTTTCCTCATGCCCGTTATTTACGGATGGATACTGATACTACCCAGAACAAGGGAAGTCATGCTGCCATCATCAAAGAATTTGCGGAAAAGAAAGCACAGGTTCTCATTGGTACACAGATGGTGGCCAAAGGTCTTGATTTTCCCGCGGTGACGCTGGTAGGAGTAATCAATGCCGATACACTCCTCAATATACCCGATTTCCAGGCGGCGGAGAGAACTTTCCAGCTTCTCACCCAGGTAGCGGGCAGAGCAGGGCGAGGCGAGAAACGGGGAAAAGTCCTGATCCAGACCCATTACCCGGAGCATTACCTTTTTTCAACCATCGTGGAAAATGATTATCGTCTATTTTTTCAACAGGAAATAGAGAATCGCCGGCTCTTGCAATATCCCCCTTTTCATTATCTGGCACGTCTACTGGTAAGCGGATTTGATGAGAAAAAAGTCATAGAAAGGGTGGAATTTTTTGCGAAAATGCTTAAAATAGAGATAAACAGCAGAGAATTAGAAACCGAATTGTTAGGGCCTGCACCAGCGCCTATTGCCGTTATCAAGGGACGTTACCGCTATCATCTCATTCTGAAAAGCGAAAGTTTATGCTTGCTCCAGAGGCTTACCCGGCTAATTAAGGACAAAGCCAGGGAGTTACCCCTAGAGCCCAGGACAATTATTGATATTGAACCACAAAGTATACTGTGAGGAGTGTAAGCATGGCCATCTATCAAATTGTAAAAAAAGGTGATCCCATATTAAGGGAAAAAGCTAAAGAAGTAAAGGAGATTAATGATAGCATCCTAAGATTATTAGAGAATATGAAAGATACCATGTATGCCGCTAACGGTGTAGGTCTGGCCGCACCCCAGATTGGTGTTTCCAAGCGTGTCATCATTGTGGATGTGGGGGAGGAATTATTTGAGCTGATTAATCCTCAGATTATCTCCAGTGAGGGGCTGGAGACCGATACGGAAGGGTGTCTCAGTATCCCCGGTATGGTAGGAGAGGTAGCCAGAGCCAAAAGAATCAAAATAACAGGAAAAAACCGCAAAGGTGAAACGGTGGAAATAGAAGCGGAAGACTTATTGGCCAGGGCCTTTCAACATGAGCTGGATCATCTGGATGGGATCCTTTTTATCGATAAAGCGCAAAATTTACGAACTGCGGAGTCGGAGGTATAATGCGTATAGTTTTTATGGGAACACCGGAGTTTGCTGTTCCCTCCCTTAAAGCCCTAGTAGAGGCGGGACATGAGGTTATGGCGGTAATCACCCAACCGGACCGCCCTAGAGGAAGGGGGCAGAAACTAAGTTATTCCCCGGTAAAAGAGACTGCTTTAGCATTGGGATTAAAAATTTATCAACCCCATAAAATTAGGGAGCAGGAGTTTGTGGGGATACTGGAAGCTCTTGCACCGGAGCTGATCGTGGTGGTAGCTTTTGGCCAGATTTTGACCGAAAATATTTTAAGCATTCCTCCTTATGGCTGTATCAATGTTCATGCTTCGCTTTTACCTGCTTACCGTGGTCCTGCCCCTATTCACTGGGCTATTATGAACGGTGAGAAGGTTACAGGAATCACTACCATGCTTATGGATACTGGCCTGGACACAGGAGATATTCTATTAAGGGAAGAGGTCGCTATTTCACCAGACATGACAACAGGAGAACTCCATGATGTTTTAGCCCGGGTTGGTGCTGCCCTTTTGGTAAAAACTATTGAACTCTGGCGGGATAAAGAGATTATACCTGTCTCCCAAAAAGGGATGCCCTTCAGTTATGCCCCTCTTTTAAAAAAGGAGCATGAATTAATCCACTGGGAAAAAACTGCCGAAACCATCTTTAACCAGGTTAGAGGTCTGGAGCCCTGGCCGGGGGCATATACCATGTATAAAGAAAGTGTTTTGAAAATTCGGGGGGCACAAATTTATCATGAGACGGAGCAAAAGGCTCAGCCGGGTACAGTTCTTCATATCGTAAAGGATCAAGGCTTTGTTGTGCAAACAGGGCAAGGGAGTATTTTAGTCACAAAAGTACAGCCCTTTGGTAAAAAGACTATGGCTGCTGCAAGTTTTTGTCATGGTTACCATCTCGAGGTCGGTTATGTTTTCACAACATCTTAAAATTGACCAGCATATTAGAAAAAGACTGTTTATCGGCCTTTTGGCCCTCAGTCTTGCCATCTTAATTTCTATACTTTTTCTGGCCTGGTGGATTGTGGCCCGCCAGGGATTATTGCTCAACAAAGTGATCCTTACTGTGATCGTAGCGGTTATCATATGTTTTTTTCTGGTGTTGTGTCTGGGATTGGCGGCTCTGGTCTGGAGCATTTGGCATGCCAAAACCATCCCCTCTTTAGAGAATGTCATGTATACAGCCACCAATGTCCTTTTTCCCTTTGCCCTCCAGTTTGGCAAATGGCTGGGGGTGGATGAAGATAAAATTAAAAACTCTTATATCCAGGTATGTAATCAGCTTGTGAAGACAGCGGTAAAATCTCAACCCAAAAAGCGTATCTTGATCCTGGCGCCCCATTGTTTACAGTGGGTGGAGTGTCCCCATAAAATCACTATTGATGTTAATAACTGCAGAGAGTGTGGCAAATGCCAGGTAGCCAGTCTCCTAAGGATTGCCCGTCAGTATCAGGTAAATCTGGTGGTAGCCACAGGCGGGACCTTCGCCCGTAAATTTATTAAAGAATACAGGCCCGAAGCCGTAGTGGCCATTGCTTGTGAACGGGATTTGACCAGTGGTCTCCAGGATACAGCAGGTTTACCCGTCATCGGTGTGGTCAATCAACGTCCCGAAGGGCCTTGTTCCAATACGCTGGTTGATCTTAGTAAAGTTGAGGAAGCAATTCATTTTTTTCAACAAGGAGGTTAGAGAATGTTTTACGGTCCATTTTTTGATCCTACCATGCTCATTGTGATTCCCGGAATTCTGCTGGCTATGTATGCCCAGTACAAAGTATCATCTACTTTTGAACATTTTTCCCGTGTAGCTTCAAGCCGTGGTCTGACAGGTGCTGCCGTGGCCAGGGAAATTTTAAGACAGCAGGGCTTAGACCATGTGGAAGTGGAGATGACGGAGGGCCATCTCAGTGACCACTATGATCCCAGGACGAAAGTGGTTAGACTGTCACCCCAGGTTTATCGTGGTACTTCCCTGGCCGCCTTAGGTGTGGCTGCCCATGAAACGGGTCATGCCATCCAGCATGATGTTGGCTATTTGCCTCTGAATATCAGGCACAGCCTGTTGCCTGTGGCCTCCTTCGGCTCAAACCTGGCCCTGCCCCTTTTTATCCTGGGGCTGATTCTGGCCAGTCCTACCCTGGTTAAATTTGGGGTGTATCTCTTTGCTGCCGTAGTCCTCTTCCAACTGGTGACCCTTCCTGTAGAATTTAATGCCTCCAGCCGGGCTCTGGCTGTACTGGAAGGACGAGGGTTTATTACCCGTGCGGAAGTACCGGGAACCAAAGCTGTCCTGGATGCTGCCGCCCTGACCTATGTAGCAGCTGCTTTAGTAGCCGTTTTAAATTTGGTTAGACTATTATTGTTATCAGGATTATTGGGACGAAGGGAAGAATAGCGGGTAGATGAAAGCTAGAGAACTAGCTTATAGAATTCTTTGCCAAGTCGAGGAGGGGGGCTATGCCAACCTCCTCCTTGACGAGTATCTTAATAAGTATGAGCTTTCCTCTCCGGACCGGGCTTTTGTGACTGAACTGGTCTACGGCACCATTAAATACCAGGTCAGGCTGGACTGGTACATCAATCAACTGGTAAAAAAAGCGGGTAAACTGGAAACAGGACCCCGCCTTTTGTTGCGTCTGGCTTTCTACCAGTTAAATCATATGGATAGGGTGCCGCCGGCTGCTGTCACCGATGAAGCTGTTAAACTGGCCAAAAAGCTCTTTCATACCGGTGTAGCCGGTTTAATCAATGGTGTTTTGCGGAACTACCTGCGCAATCCCGGAAAGATCCAACTTCCCAGCAGGGAAAAAGATCCCCTTTTGTTTTTGGAGGTAGTTTATTCCCATCCACGCTGGATGGTACAGCGTTGGTTGGAACGTTACGGGCTGGAAAACACCATGAAACTTTGTGAATTTAATAATGCACCGGCTGGTTTATGGATTAGAACAAATACCCTGCGGATAACCAGAGAGGCCTTAAAGGACCGTTTGATGGCAGAAGGATGCCAGGTAGTTCTGAGCAGCAAAGTTCCTGAGGGGCTTCTTTTAAAGTCGGCACCTCCTTTAAGTAAATTGTCCTCCTTTCAGGCAGGATTGTTTACGGTACAAGATGAAAGTTCTATGCTGGTGGCCCACGTGTTAAAACCCGGACCGGAGCAAAGGGTTTTGGATGTTTGTGCGGGGCCGGGGGGTAAGACTACCCATTTGGCCCAGCTCATGGAGAATAAGGGGCTGATTATAGCCTGTGATGTCCATGAACACCGGCTTAATTTAATTAATGAAAACGCCAGGCGTTTAGGGATTACCATTATTAGGACCAGACTTCAAGATGCTACAAAAATCGGCGAAATGGTCGAAGATCGTTATCCCCTGATTTTGGTGGATGCTCCCTGTTCCGGTTTAGGCGTGATACGCCGGCGCCCCGATGCCCGTTGGCGCAAGAAATTAGAAGATATTGCAACCCTGGCCGACCTGCAGAAGGCAATTTTAGAAAGTGTGTTAAAGGTATTGGCACGGGGTGGACGCCTTATTTACAGCACCTGCACCATAGAACCGGAAGAAAATTTTGGCGTGATTAAAGCAATTTTAGCTTCCCATCCGGAAATAAAAAGTTTTAATCTTAAACCATACCTTCCCTATGAACCGGTTGGTCAAGAGAAGATAGCTCAACTCACGCGTGGAATGATACAGTTTTTACCCTTTGAAGATGAGATGGATGGTTTCTTTATCGCAGGTTTAGAAAAGCCTGTGCCAAGCTGATAATATTAGTAAACCAGAATAAAGATAGTGGAGAGAGCCATGAATAAAACGAAAGCTGATATCCGGGGATTAACATTAGAAGAAATTAAAGATTTAGTAACTTCTTTAGGGGAAAAATCTTTCCGGGGTCAGCAAATATTTCGGTGGGTTCAAGATAAAGCCGTCCAGAATTGGACGGAAATGAGCAATATAGGCAGAGAAACTCAAAAAAAACTGGAAAGATGTGTGGAATTGATTCCCCACAAGCTTATCACTGAACGGGTGAGCCGTGATGGTACAAGAAAATTTTTGTGGGGGTTATCAGACGGGCGTAATATAGAAAGTGTTTTGCTGTACCATACAGGTGATATCACGAAGACAAGGTATACAATTTGCCTTTCCACGCAAGTGGGTTGTCCCATGGGGTGTGGTTTCTGTGCTACCGGTAAACTTGGATTTACCAGGAATTTGACTGCCGGCGAAATTGTGGGTCAGGTTCTCGATATTACTTATCACAGGCGCAAAGCTGAGAAGGACTTTAAAATAAATAATGTGGTTTATATGGGGATGGGAGAACCCCTCCTAAACTTAGCTGCTGTACTAAAAAGTATCCGTATTTTAAATCATGAACACGGACAAAATATCGGCATCCGCCGCTTTACTATATCTACTTGTGGTTTGGTTCCTCAGATCAAAGAATTAGCCCGCGAAAACCTGGATATTGTCCTGGCTGTATCCCTTCATGCGCCTACCAATGAGCTGCGCAATCAGGTTATGCCCGTCAATCAAAAATATCCTTTAGAGGAATTGATGGAAGCCTGTCGTGAGTACATCGAAATCACGGGACGAAGAATAACCTTTGAATATGCGCTTGTGAAAGGCTTTAATGACGGGATAAGGGAAGTCCATGCTCTGGTAAGACTTCTTCAGGGGTTGGAAGCCAACGTAAATATTATTCCCGTTAATACTACGGAGAACAGTATTTACCAGCGCCCGGCCTTAACGGAAGTATACAGGTTTGTAAAAGCCCTGGAAGATAACGGTATCAAAGCCGTGATCAGGGAAGAAAAAGGTAGTGATATCCAGGCTGCGTGTGGACAATTGGCAGGTTCTTATCCCGCCAATGCTGCACCTCGGTTGGTGTGAGGTGAGAGTATGCATGTGAATGCGTTAACAGATGTAGGACTTGTCCGTAAAGATAATGAGGATAATTATCTGGTCTCTGCCGATAGAGGCCTCTTTGTCGTGGCCGACGGTATGGGCGGCCATTCCGGCGGGGCTCTGGCCAGCAGTATGGCTATCAAGGTGATAGATGAAGAAATACGAGAACCTCATCTGGAGGAAAACCCCAGTCGTTTACTCCATAACGCTCTCTTAAAAGCCAATGCCCTCATCTTAAATCAGGGTCAAAGCGAAAATCTTTCCGGTATGGGCACTACAGTAACGGCGGTTTTATTTCACAAAGGGTCTCTCCATATTGCCCATATCGGTGATAGCAGGGCTTATCTCTACCGTGACCGGGAACTTACTCTTCTGACCCAGGACCATTCCCTGGTGAACGAGCTCCTGCAAAAAGGCGGTATAACCCAGGAAGAAGCCCAGTGCCATCCCCAGCGCAACATTTTGACCAGGGCTTTAGGAACCCAGGTCCTGCCGCAGATAGATTTGACAACGATACCGGCTTTACCAGGGGATATGCTTTTATTATGTACAGACGGGCTGTCCAACCACGTGTCAGATCAGGACATAAAGAAGATCCTTGGGGAGGAAAGTCGTTTAAAAGAGAAAGTTCAATATTTGGTGAACCTGGCTTTGGAACGAGGCGGAAACGATAATATTACGGTTGTACTTGTTCAATATGAGTAAACCTTGCAAAACAAAACTGTAAGAGAGAAAGGGGTGAGATGGTGATTGGTCGGCTATTGGGTAACCGTTATGAGATTTTGGAACAAATTGGCGGCGGGGGTATGTCCCTGGTTTACCGGGCAAGGGATATATACCTCAACAGGTTAGTGGCTGTTAAAGTTTTACGGGAGCAATTTACCGGTGATGAAGAATTCATAGCTCGTTTTAGGCGGGAAGCCCAGGCTGTCGCCAGTCTCTCCCACGCCAACATCGTCAGCATATATGATGTCGGGCAGGAAAAAGAAACCTATTTTTTAGTGATGGAATTTATCCAGGGAAGAAATCTTAAAGAGATTATTAAGGAAGATGGGCCTCTTTCACCAAAAGATGCTGTTGATATTGCCAAACAGATTTGTGATGCCCTGGAACACGCCCATGACAACCAGATTATTCATCGTGATATTAAACCCCATAATATTATCATTACCTCCCAGGGTAAAGTGAAGGTAACGGATTTTGGTATTGCCCGTGCTATTACCACGGCAACGGTTACCCATACCGGTAGCATAATGGGTTCTGTTCACTATTTTTCACCGGAACAGGCCAAGGGGGAAATTGCCGATGAAAAATCTGACATTTATTCCCTGGGTGTTGTACTCTATGAGATGATGACAGGTGTATTGCCATTTGAAGGGGAGTCCCCCATTAGTATTGCTTTGAAGAAGTTACAATCCGATCCCATTTCTCCCCGTAAAATCAACCCTGCCATCAGTGAGGCTATGGAGCAGGTGATTCTGCGGGCCATGAATAAGGAGCCTGCTCACCGTTATCAATCGGTGCGGGAACTGCGTCAGGATTTGATATCCGCTCTTATATACAACAGGCTGGAACATAAACCGGTGGAAAAAACAATAACAGAAGACACCATTGTCATACCTAAACTGCATAGGGAACAGCGGCGCGGAACAAATCCTTTGGCCGCTCCTTTGAAACTTTGGACCTGGGTTATGATTGTCCTGTTAATTTTGGGTTTTTTCATTGGTATGTATTTATCGGCTACAGTCCTGGCCAGGGGTGATGTGACTGTTCCTAATATCGTGGAGATGAGCGTAGAGGAAGGGAGGGGAAATCTGGAAAAAGTGGGTTTGCATCTTGGTGAAGTAAAATATGCCAATCACCCCACCATTGCAAAAGGATTGATTATTTCCCAGAGTCCCGGCGCCAGTGAAATTGTGAAAAAAAGCCGGGCTGTTGATGTTACAGTCAGTGAAGGGCCTACGATGGTAACAGTTCCCAACGTGGTCAACAGTTCTTTGGCGATGGCTGAGGTGACCCTGGGGAATGAAAGATTAGTGGTTGGAGAAGTGACGCGGGTTTATCATAAACAGATTCCTGCCGGTGAGGTGATTCACCAGGACCCTGCTAAAGGTAAACAGGTTGTAGAGGGCAGTGCCGTAAACCTTGTTGTCAGCAAAGGCCCGGAGCCCATCTGGATTAAGATGCCAAACCTGATAGGTCTGCCCCTTTACCAGGCCAAGGTTATCCTGGAGAATAATAAACTAATCCTTGGTGTTGTCCAGCCGGAAACCAATTATAAATATCCTAAAGATGAAGTAATTCGCCAGGATCCCGGGCCTGAAAGTGAAATATTACAGGGATCTACTGTCAATCTGGTGGTTAGTGCCGGGCCAGGTCCCGCAGGGGAACAGGCCAATGTTACAGTTACCCTCCCCAATGACGGTCTGGTTAAAATTGTTGTGAACGATGACCGGGGGATTCATGTAGCTTATGAAAAACCGCACAACAGGGGAGAAGTGGTAAAAAAACCCATTAACTATTTCGGTTCCGGCTTTATTGAAGTCTATGTAAACGAGAGATTGGTTGAACGGAAACCAGTTCCGGTAAGCTAGGTGATTGGCCATGACGAGAGAAGGAATTATAACCAAAGGTTACAGCGGTTTTTACTATGTGTGGGATGGAAATAGCCTTTGGGAATGCTCCTTACGGGGTAAATTCCGGGTAAAGAAGCAGAACTTTCTTCCTGGCGACTGTGTCATCATTACTATCCTCGATGAAAAGCGTAAAAAAGCAGTCATAGAACAGGTATTACCCCGGAAGACGCAGCTGGTACGTCCCCCTATAGCCAATGTGGATCAGGCTGTGATCGTTACTGCCCTGGCTAAGCCAGAACCGGATTTCTGGCTTCTGGATAGATTGCTGGTAATGGTCCAGTTCAGTTTGGTTATTCCCGTACTTTGTTTTAATAAATGTGATATGGTATCTTCCGAGGAGGCCCAGAAGGTAAAAGAGGTTTATGAACGAGCCGGGTTCCACTCTATCCTAGCCAGCGCTAAAGAAGGGTGGGGGCTGGATCAGCTGAAGGAAGCTCTCAAAGATAAAATTTCTGTTTTTGCTGGTCCTTCGGGAGTGGGCAAGTCAAGTTTACTCAATGCCTTGGAGTCCGGTCTTTCCCTGAAAACGGGAGAAATCAGCGAAAAAATGGGACGGGGAAAACATACTACCCGGCATGTGGAATTGATTCGCCTGTCCTGGGGTGGCTTTATAGCTGATACCCCTGGTTTTAGCAGTATTTATCTGCCTAAAGGATTAAAACGGGAAGAATTGATAAAATACTATCCCGATTTCCTTGAGTATCAGCACTTATGCCGTTTTACTACCTGTTTACACCGTGATGAACCTCAATGTGCTGTAAAAGAGGCAGTATCCCTTGGGAATCTGGATAAAATGAGATATGAGAGGTATCTAGGTATTTTAGAAGAAGTTATTGAACAGGAGAGGAGGTACTAACATAACATGGTTTTGCTGGCACCATCTATCTTGTCCGCTGATTTCAGCCGTTTAGGTGAGGCTGTGGCATATGTAGAAAAGGCTGGTGCCCACTGGCTGCACATCGATGTGATGGACGGTCATTTTGTCCCCAATATCACCATCGGTCCTGGCGTGGTTAAAGCCTTAAGGCCTAAAAGCCAGCTGCTCTTTGATGTGCATTTAATGGTAGAGCGTCCTGAACTGTACCTCCGGGATTTCCGGGCCGCAGGTGCGGATTTGTTGACCGTACACGCCGAGGTTTGCCCCCATTTACACCGGATTATCCAGGCCATAAAAGAAACCGGGGCCAAAGCCGGCGTAGCCCTAAATCCTCATACGCCCCTGGATGTTATCCAGTACGTATTAGAGGACCTGGATATGGTACTGTTGATGAGTGTCAATCCCGGTTTCGGTGGTCAAAGGTTCATTCCCAATGTTCTGCCCAAGATTAGCCTGCTCAGGGAATGGGCTAAAGAGCGAAATCCGGAACTATATATCCAGGTGGATGGTGGTATCAATAAAGAAACTGCTCCCCTGGTGGTAGAAGCGGGGGCCAATGTATTGGTAGCAGGTTCTTTTGTCTTTAATCATCCCAATCCTGCCCAGGCTGTGGCTCAGCTCATGGAATCCGCCCAGACATAAAGAAGTCGTCCTTTGGGTTTTTGCTTATTTAACCGACTTCTGACAACCAACCACCGATAATGATAGTTCTACTTCAAAGATACATAATATTAATTCTTGGGACGTCGGAAGTCGGATATCGGATGCCGGAGGCGAAGCCGTATTCGTCAAAAAAGACATCGGATATCGGAAAGCGGATATCGATTTACTAGCAACTAATAAATAGTAACTTGTAACTAAACTGCTACCAACTACCAACTGCCAACTGCGAACTACAAGGGGTGAAAACATGTCTGACAAGAAATGTGTGATTATTGCCGGCGGTTCCCTCAATGATGTAGAGTTTCATAAAAAAATTGCCGCTCAGGCAGACTTCCTGATCTGTGCCGATGGGGGAGCCAGACACGCTAAAAAAATGGGCCTTTTACCCCATTTGGTACTGGGGGATTTTGATACCTTGACTCAGCTTGAACTGGAGGAATTACGGGTAGCCGGTGTTAAAATAGAGCAGTATCCCCGGGAGAAGGATTTTACGGATACCCATCTGGCCCTGCTAAAGGCCCTGGAAATGGGATTTACACACGTTGACTTGCTGGGTTGCCTGGGTGGGCGTTTTGACCATACTTATGCTAACGTCATGCTATTGGCTTTACCCCAGGTAAGGCTCGCTAATGTCCGGATTCTAGATGAAACCCAGGAGGTTATGCTGGTTTCCCGGAGTATGGTTTTAGAAGGAGAGCCAGGAAATCAGATATCACTTTTACCCCTGAGTGAGGTTGTCAAAGGTATTCGCACAGAAGGCCTTGTGTACCAGGTGCCGGGCGGAATGTTTACCATGGGAATCCCCAACGGTATCAGCAATGTTTTTTCTAAAAACCGGGCAATTATTGAAATAGAAGAGGGATTACTGCTGGTAATAAAACTGAGGCAAGAAAAGATTTAATTTTATGATTTCTGCGAGGAGGGTCTATTTTGCATAACAGGTTGATCCGGACGGCTACCCAGGATGGTTCCATAAGGGCGGCGGCCTGTATAGCCACAGAACTGGTAGAGACGGCAAGACACTGTCACGAAACCTCTCCGACGGCTACTGCTGCTTTGGGCAGGGCACTGATTGGAACTATGTTTTTGGGGCTGAATCTTAAAGGCGAGGATACCCTTACCGTCCGCATTTTCGGTAACGGTCCCCTGGGAGGCATTATTACCCAGGCCGATGCCAATTATTCGGTACGCGGCTATGTGCAGGAACCCCATGTCCATTTGCCGCCTACACCTCAGGGAAAGCTGGATGTAGGGAGAGCCGTGGGCAAGGAGGGATTTATCTATGTTACCAAAGACTTAGGACTTAAAGAACCTTATACCGGGAGCAGTCCTCTGGTCAGTGGGGAAATTGCCGAGGACTTTGCTTACTTCCTTCACCAGTCGGAACAAACCCCTGCTGTCGTTGCCTTGGGGGTTTTAATTGACCGGGACCATACCTGTATTGCAGCAGGAGGTTATTTTATTCAAGCTTTTCCCGGAGCGAAAGAGGAAACTCTTTTAGAGCTGGAAGAAAACATCAGGGAGGTTCCTCCCGTGACAAGCTTAATCGCCGATGGATTCCAGGAAGTTGAGATTTTGCAGAAGGTTTTTGGTGACATTCCTTTTGAAGTGCTCGCAGAAGAACATTGGGCTTTTTCTTGCCGCTGCGGGAAAAAACGATTGGAAAAAGTATTAATCAGCCTGGGGCCCGAGGAATTAAAAGATATGATGGATAAAGAGCAGGGGGCAGCACTCCGCTGTCATTTCTGTAATCAGCAGTATCGTTTTTCCCGGGAGGAGATTGGGGCTTTGCTGGAGGAAATTAGAAGCTATTAGCGATATCCGACGTCCGCTTTCCGAGTTCCGACGTGTTAGTAGCGTGAATGGGAGAGTAAATAAAAGAAGCGGGACAATCCCGCTTCTTTATTTTGACAGTAACAAAAATACTTAAATTTAATTTCACTAGCAGCTAATAACTAGTTACTAATTGGCTACCAACTATCAACTACCAACTAAATTAGATGGCCCTTTGTACCTTGCCGGAACGGAGGCAGCGAGTGCAAACTCTTAATTTTTTAGGAGTGCCGTTAACGATAGCCCGCACAGGTTGAAGGTTAGGTGACCAGGTCTTTTTTGTTCTGATATGGGAGTGACTAACCTGCATACCGGTAGCTTTACCTTTGCCGCATACATCGCATTTGAATGACATAGAATCCACCTCCTTTTAGCCTGTGGAAATACCTAGAAATACGCATTACTCTTGTTATTTTATCAGAAACACTACGCTATTGCAACAATTTCTCTCTTAGGATAAGCTGGTTTTAGGAAATAAGTAAAGGCAAGGGGAACAGAATATGAAACAAGCAATACTGCAAATGCTTATCGAGAACCAGGGGGAATATGTTTCCGGGGAACAACTCAGTAAAACCCTAAATGTAACGAGAACTGCCATCTGGAAACATATAAACAATTTAAAACAAGAGGGATATGAGATCGATTCTTCGCCCCGCCTGGGTTACCGCCTCCTCTCCCGGCCTGATGCTCTTAGGCTGGAAGAGATAAAAATCGGTTTAGAAACCAAAAAGCTAGGCCAAGAGCTTTATGTTTTTGACCAGGTTAATTCCACCAATGATTTAGCCAAAAGAAAGGGGGCGGAAGGAGTACCCCACGGTACGGTTTTTGTGGCAGAACAGCAAGTTAAAGGGAGAGGAAGAATGAATCGTCCCTGGTCTTCGCCCCCCGGTACCGGGCTTTGGTTTTCCGTTGTTTTACGGCCTCCCATTAAACCAGCGCTTGCTCCACAGTTAACCTTTGTGACGGCGGTGGCTGTCTGCCGTGCTATACGGGATTATACGGGACTCCCTGTTACTATAAAATGGCCTAATGATATCCTGCTGCAGGGCAGAAAAGTATGTGGTATATTGACTGAGCTCAGTGCCGAAATAGACCTGATTAATTATGTAGTTATAGGCATTGGCGTTAATGTGAACCAGGAAATGGACGACTTCACTCCCGAAATACAAGAAAGAGCAATTTCCCTGGCTGCGGCTGGGAATACCAGGTATAACAGGGTTCGGCTCCTCCAGACCATTTTAAAAGAATTGGAAAAGGAATACGAAATATATCTCACCGAGGGTTTTCCGGCGGTACTAAAGCACTGGCGGGGCTTAACTTCCACACTGGGTCAAGAAGTAATGGTATCTTCACCTGAGGAAAGTTTTACCGGGGTGGCTGAGGATATTAACCAGGAAGGCTGTCTTGTGGTAAGGACAGGGGATGGAAGTTTACGTTCCGTGATGGTGGGAGACGTTTCACTTCGTGGTAAAGACGGCCGTTACCTGTAATTTATGTCTTGTGAAAAAGTTAAAAATAATGTAGATTATATTATAAAGAAGGATTTCACAAATTTATAATGAATAAGTATCTGTGCAAGGTATAAAAGCAGATTGTCTTACGGAAGAAGCAAGGTTTCTTATGTAAAATTTCAGGCAATATACTTTTAGCCTTTGGTGTCAATGAGTAAATTCCATACACCCCTTGCGAGGTAGACGAGTTCTGCCCCAAGCGACCCTGTGTGGCGCTTAAGGAGCAAGACCCGGCTAAGTAACATGGGAGTGCTTATCTTAATAAGTGCTTGTATGTTTAAATAGCTTGGCCCGGGTCAATAGTGGGACCCACAGGTACCTTTGGCGTGTACCTGTTTTTGCAAAAGCCCGACCAGCTACTTAAACAAGTAGCTAGGTCGGTTTTTTATTCTTTCACGATTCAAGGAGGTGATGATGAAACAGGTTGCTGAAGTAAGGAAGATTTAGATGGTTTAGAAAAAAAGAAGTAAAAAAGTGAAGAAAAAAATTTTTGGAGGGTGATTTAAATGACAGCTGCAACGATTACGTTGCTCATTCTGGCTGGTGCTGCAGTACTTTTTGTTACTGAAGTTATTCCCCTGGCTGTTACAGCCATGTCCGTGGCGGTAGCATTAACCCTAACGGGTGTGCTGGATGCCAAGGCAGCTTTCAGTGGACTCATGGACAGTAACGTTATTCTTTTTGCCGGTATGTTTGTTGTTGGTCAGGCTCTCTTTGAAACAGGCGTTGCCGAAAAAATCGGTAACAGTGTCGTTAAAATTGCCGGTAGAAATGAGAAAGCGCTTTTGGTTGCGGTTATGGTCGTAGCCGCGGGGCTTTCTTCGGTACTTTCCAATACAGGTACCACTGCCGTCTTAATGCCTGTCACCATCAGTATCGCTGCTGCCGCCGGTTATAGCCGTGGAAAATTGTTGATGCCTTTAGCTCTCGGTGCCGGACTCGGCGGTATGATTACCCTGGTAGGTACCCCTCCCAACCTTATCGTTAAAGGGGCCCTTGAAACTGCTAAGCTGGGAACCTTTGGTTTCTTCGAATATGGACTTATTGGTATTCCGCTTACTATTGCCGGTATTATTTATATGGTTCTTATCGGTTATAAACTCCTTCCCGACCGGGGGGTGGATGAAAGCGAAGTGGCTGCTGCCGTTAAAGCTGAGGCAGGCAGTAAATCTGCGGTTAGCCCTACAAAACAGATGATCTCTGTCGTTGTCATGCTTGGCACAGTTTTCGCTATGATTTTTGAAAAACAGCTGGGTGTAGGTCTTCACGTTTCTGCCACTATTGGTGCCCTCATTCTGGTAATTACCGGCGTTTTAACAGATAAACAAGCTTACCGCGCCATCGACTGGACCACCATTTTCCTTTTTGCGGGTATGCTTCCCATGGCTCAGGCTCTGGATAAAACAGGCGCCGGCAAGATGATTGCCAATGTGGTTATCGGAGCTATTGGTCAGGATGCCAGTCCCTATGTCATCACTGGCGGCTTGTTCATTCTCTCCTGCGGTTTGACTCAGTTCATGTCCAATACTGCCAGTGCTGCTCTTCTGGCCCCCATCGGTATTGCTATTGCTAAAGGTCTGGGTGCAGACCCCAGAGCGGTGTTGATGGCCGTTGGTATTGCTGCTTCCTGTGCCTTTGCCACACCTGTAGGTACCCCGCCTAACACTCTGGTTTTGGGCCCTGGCAACTATAGGTTTATGGACTATGTTAAAGTGGGTGTCCCTTTAATCCTCGTTATGTTTGTGGTTTCCGTCATTCTCATTCCTATGATCTGGCCTTTCTTCCCTAAGTAA
>CAZWTM010000040.1:0-23012 GCA_964637385.1 uncultured Peptococcaceae bacterium | reverse complement strand
AGATATCAATATGCCTGGCAGTTCCGGGATAGAAATAGCCAGCCAGCTGGTACAAGAACCATTTCCGCCTCTGGTCATATTTGTAACCGCTTATGAAGAATATGCCATTGCTGCTTTTAAAGTAAATGCTATTGGTTATGTCCTTAAACCCTTTACAGGAGAAGATATTCAAAAGGTATTAAGACAGGTAAGAATCCTCCTGGGGCGTCAGGTTCAGTATACGGACAGATTACAGAAAACTCTAGACATTCTGCAAAATAATAAATTAAAAAGGATACCTGCTGAGAAGGACGGAAAGATTTTTCTCATTGATCCAGAAGAAATTCACGTAATATTAGTTAAAAATAAAATAACCTATATCCAAACACAGCATCATGAATATATATCAAATCAACCCCTGTTGCATCTGGAGGAAAAACTTATCGGGAGTCACTTTTTTCGCTGTCATAGAAACTTCCTGGTGAATCTAAAAAAGGTTAAAGAAATTATTCCCTGGTTTCATGGTACCTATCTTTTGGTTGTTTATGCCAAAGATAAAATGGAGATACCGGTCAGCAGGTACAGGGTAAAAGATTTCAAAGAACTAGTGGATTTATAAAAATGTCCTGCTACTTAGACTAAAATAAGGACTAATCAGCCGTGAAAAATGACCAATCAGGGCAAAATCCTTCATGTTTTCTAAAATATATCTTTTAATAATATTTAGAAAACTATTTTTTAGTGGGGAGGATAATTCATGAAAAAAATAATTGCCCTGATTTTGGTTCTAAGCCTGATCCTTACATTAGCGGTAGGCTGCGGTAGCAGCAGTAATGGGGGTAAGCCGGCAGAGCCTAAGAAAGAACCTGTCTACATTACCATTGCAACGGGTGGCAGTTCCGGACCTTACTTTGCCCTGGGTGGCGCGGTTGCAAAACTGTTTAATGAGAAGATCCCTGGCGCCAATGCTTCGGTACAGTCTACAGGCGCTTCAGCCGTTAATGCTACTCTCCTGGGTGAGAAAAAGGCTGAACTGGCTTTTGCCATGAACGATGTGGTGTCCTATGCTTATACCGGAACCGAAGTATTCAAAGATAAAGGTGCTGTGAAAAATTTACGGGGTTTGGCCTCACTTTATCCTAACTATGTTCAGGTGGTTACTTTAGCAAAAACGGGTATCAAGTCCATTTATGACTTGAAAGGAAAAAGAGTTGGCGTGGGGGCTCCGGGCAGCGGTACGGAAGTCAATGCCCGCCAGATCCTGGAAGCTCACGGTATCACCTATAAGGATATCAAACCTGATTATCTCTCCTATGCTGAGGCCATTGAACAGATGAAAAACGGAGCGGTAGATGCAGCATTCTTAACCTCAGGCTTGCCAAACTCCAACATTTTGGACCTGTGTACTACCCAGGATGTGAAGATCGTACCTATTGATCCCAAGGCAGTAGAAAAGCTGGCAGAAAAATATCCTTTCTATACCTCTGTACTTATCCCTGGCGGTACTTATGACGATAAAGAAGACGTGCCTACCGCTGCGGTAACTACTATTTTGGTAGTTCGGGAAGATATGAAAGAAGACCTGGTCTACAATATGACCAAAGTCATCTTTGAAAACCTTGATGTTTTAGTAAGTACCCATTCAGCCGCTAAGGATATCAAACTGGAAAAAATTAAGAAAGGGATGCCCATTCCTTTCCACCCCGGTGCGGAAAAATACTTTAAAGAAAAGGGCATCAACTAATTAGAGGCTGTACATCGCTATGCCATTACGAGGAGGGGTATCCATGATACCCCCTCTCCTCATATTCCCAGCATAAACTATAAGATAAGGAGGTTCGGTTGATGAGTAACGTCTCTGGCGAAAGGACGCAGACCGAAGCCCAGGTAGAACAAGTCTTAAAAAACTATGATACTGAATCACGTTTTCGTAAATTTACCAGTCATCATGTTACCCGGACAGTAGCTTTTATGGCCATTGCTTTATCTTTATTCCATCTGTACACAGCATGGACAGGACCCTTAGTTACTCTCAAGCATCGAGCTCTCCATACTTCGGTAGTGATGGCCCTGGTTTTCCTTTTATACCCCTTTTCTAAGAAGAGTGCCAGGGATAAGCTGACAGTAGTGGATATTCTGCTGGCTATTCTTTCCCTGGCTACAGGAGCATATATTTTAATAGCCTATAATGGAATTGTTTTAAGGGCAGGAATGCCCAATAACACGGATCTCATCTTTGCCTTTATTACGCTGCTCCTGGTTTTGGAGGCTGGACGGCGCATCACGGGAAAAGAATTGGCTATTCTAGCTGTGATCTTTTTAGCTTATGCTTATTTTGGACGTTCCCTTCCGGGAAATCTCCTGTCCCATCGCGGTTATGGAATTAAAGATATTTTGGACTATATGTATCTGACCACGGAAGGTATCTTTGGTATACCCATTGGTGTATCCTCCACCTATATTATTTTATTTATACTCTTCGGCTCGTTCCTGGATAAGTCCGGTATGGGACAATTCTTTAATGATTTGGCCATGGCCCTGGCCGGAACCAGCCGCGGCGGCCCGGCTAAAGTAGCGGTAGTATCCAGCGGTTTTATGGGTTCTATCAATGGCAGCGCTGTGGCTAACGTGGTCACTACCGGCTGTTTTACCATTCCTTTAATGAAAAAGGTAGGCTACAGGCCGGAGTTTGCGGGGGCAGTAGAAGCCGCCGCTTCCGTGGGCGGGCAGATTTTGCCGCCCGTCATGGGGGCTGCCGCCTTTATTATGGCCGAAACCCTGGGCGTGCCATATCTAAAGATAGCTATTGCCGCTGCAGTACCGGCCGTTCTTTATTATCTTGGTATTATTATGATGGTGCATTTACAGGCTTGCAAAAGGGGCCTGCAAGGTATCCCCAAAGAGGAGGTTCCCCGGGTCTGGGATGTTCTAAAATCCCGCGGCCATTTGCTCCTTCCTCTGGTGGGCCTGGTTTATCTTTTAGTTAAGGGTTATACGCCTATTTATGCCGCCTTTTACTCCATCGTCCTCACCGTATTGGTGAGTGCCCTGAAAAAGGAAACACGGATGTCCTTCCGGGATATATTAAAAGCCCTGGAAGATGGTACCCGTACTGCACTGGGTGTAGCCATGTCCTGTGCCATTGTGGGTATCATTGTGGGTGTGGCTACCCTTACCGGTTTCGGACTGAAATTGGCTTCGGCCATTCTCCTTGTGGGGCAGGGGAATCTCTTTATCACCCTGGTTTTAACCATGATCGCCTGTCTGATTCTGGGAATGGGGTTACCATCCATACCGGCTTATATCATTACCGCTACCATGGCCGCTCCTGCTTTGGCTAAAATGGGCATACCACCTCTAGTGTCCCATATGTTTGTCTTCTATTTTGGTATGCTGGCCAATTTAACGCCGCCTGTAGCTCTGGCAGCCTTCGCTGGGGCAGGCATTGCCGGCGCCAATCCCACCAGTACAGGTATCCAATCTATGAAGCTGGCTTTAGCTGGATTTATCGTTCCTTTTGTCTTTGTATATTCGCCTTCGCTGATGCTGATCAATACCACCTGGCTTGATGCCGTGATGGTGACGATTACTGCTACCATAGGGGTTGTGGCCCTGGCTGCTGCTGTAGAAGGATATTTACTGACTGATGCCGGTAAGCTCACGCGGGGTCTGTTACTGGTGGGCGCCCTGTGTATGATCAAACCCGGTATAGTTACAGATGTGGTGGGGATCGTGGTGATTGCTGCTGCAGTTCTTCTGCAAAGGATAGAAATAAAAAAGAACAGAGAAATAACGGCCTAAACATAAAAAAACCCGGTTAACCGGGTTTTTTTATGTTAAATATTTTTTTAAAATATGATTTTATCGATGATCCAAGATATGAGCCCCAGGATAGTTCTTCTAGAGAAAGTGCCACTTTCGTGTTATCGGGAACGATAAGGGAAAGGTCATAACTTTTGTTCCTGATTTTCAAGTGATAAAGGGCGAAATGGGAAAGGTAAAAGGGAAGGGAGGAATAAGTCTGGTATAGGTTTTTGTAGACGATAAATCCGTCTTCTAGCCTATACCCGCCTAGGGAAAGATCCGGTACGCCAGCGCCATAGGAACGAAAACGTGTCTCCACTAAAACAAATTCCTTATCTTTAGGATTGGCCTGAAAGATTTCCTCCCAGGGCTGCAGTTCTACAGAGTGCCGCCAGGTCAGGCTGAATTCTTCTTTTTCTCTTACCGGCTGAAGAAGATACCTTTCTCCCGTAAGCTGATTACTTAAAGTAAGATAAGTTTGGGGTAAAGAGAATAGTCCTATGATCAATATACCGATGAGAAAAAAAATAAAGGTATTTTTCATCGTGTTTTTTTACCTCAGTTTAAAAAATCCTTTTATTAATAATTTATCCTTTAAATTGCATTTTTCCTGCTTGTTATATTATCACAGCTGGTAAGAAATTACGGCAGGACTTTTGAGGAGGAGTGTCTAATATTATAGACAGTATTAAAAACCCAGTTAAGGGAGTGGGTCGAGTGAAACTGCGAGATCTTTTAATTGCGGAACCTTTAACTTGCAGAAAAGATGTCACCTTGGAAAAAGTAGCCCAAATATTACAAAGCGGCAAAGTAAAGACCATACCTATTGTCAATGATGAAGGTAAAGTCCTGGGTATGGTCACGGGAAAAAGTATTGCCCAGGCCCTTTTAGAAAAAGTGCCTCTGGATACTCCCATAGTGTCTTTTATTGAAGAGGTTATACCATGTTCCGGCGAAACGATGCTGGGTAATGTACTGGATTATCCTTTGGACCGTCTGGTAGTGGTTGATGAGGAACAAAGATTTATGGGGGTAATTTCAGAAGAGCAACTCTTTTCCAACCTTTTACGCCAGCGAGACCGTATCATCAGTGAATTAAACGCCATTCTGGATGGCAGTAACAACAGCATTATTGCCATCAATAAAGAAGGCCGGGTTATTTTTTATAATAAGGCGGCGGAAAAAGTTTTAAAAGTACCTACCGGTGAAGCTATCGGCAAGCCCATTGAAGAGCTGATACCGCACACACGTTTACCCGAGATTTTGCTTACAGGAAAGCCCCAGATCGGCCAGCGTTTCGTATTTGGCAACTCCACCTTTATCACCAACCGTACACCTATTGTCAGAAATGGAGAGGTTATCGGTGCTGTGGCCATTTTCCAGGATATTACAGAGTTGCAGAATATTATGGAGGAATTGACTCAGGTCAAAGAATATCAAAAAATTCTGGAGACCATACTGGATAATGCTTATGATGGCATCGTAGTAGTTGATGCCAACGGCATTATTACCATGTTCAACCAGGCCTATGCTGAATTCCTGAAAATACCCCGGGAAAAGGCTTTGGGCAAACACGTAACCCAGGTGATAGAGAATACGCGCATGCATATTGTAGCCCAGACGGGTAAGGCGGAAATTGGGGATATCCAGAGAATTCACGGTAACGACATGGTTTGTATGCGGTTACCTATTGAAAAAGATGGTAAGATTATCGGGGCTGTGGGTAAGGTCATGTTTAAAGATATTAAAGAGTTGACGGCCCTGGCCCAAAAACTCAGCAAGCTGCAAACGGAATTAGAATACTATAAAGATGTGGTGAAACAGTATCAGGGTGCGCGGTTTACTTTCCATAATATCATAGGCAACAGTCCCCAAATGCAAGAATTAAAAACAATGGCCATGCGGGTGGCCCGGAACAATTCTACCGTGTTAATCCGGGGGGAAAGCGGAACGGGCAAGGAACTTTTTGCTCATGCCATTCACTATGAAAGTAACCGTAGAAATGGGCCATTTGTAAAGGTTAACTGTGCCGCTATACCGGAAAATCTTTTAGAGTCGGAATTATTTGGCTATGAAGAGGGTGCCTTTACCGGTGCTAAAAAAGGGGGCAAGATTGGTAAATTTGAACTGGCCAATAAAGGAACTATTTTTTTAGATGAAATTGGTGATATGTCCCTTTCCATGCAGGTGAAACTGCTACGTGTTTTACAAGAGAGAGAAATTGAGAGGGTGGGGGGGACCAAATCCATTCCTGTAGATGTGCGTGTTTTGGCGGCCACAAACCGTAACCTGGAAGAATTGATGGAGAAAAATCTCTTCCGTAGTGATCTTTACTACCGCTTAAACGTCGTAGAATTAAAAATCCCCCCTTTACGTCACAGGAAGGATGATATACCTGATCTTATACACTACCTGTTGGAAAAACTTTGTACCAGTATGGGGTGCCCGGTTCTATCAATTAAGGAAGAAGCTGTCCAATGCCTGGTGAATTATCACTGGCCAGGTAACATCCGGGAACTGGAAAATGTGTTAGAACGCTGTCTCAACCTGGTAGAAGGCGGTACCATTAACATTGTTCACCTGCCTTTTCATATCAGGCGGCCGGAAATTGAAGGTGACGATTCTTCCCTGTTGTTAAAAAATCTTTTGGAAGAGACAGAGCGTATGGCCATTATCAAAGCTTTGGAAGTGTGCCAGGGTAATAAAATAAAAGCAGCTAAAATGCTGGGTATTTGCCGGGCGAATATATATCAGAAGATTGATAAATATAGAATTGTGTAAAAAGTCCAATATAATGGATAACTGTCTATAATTATGGAATTGTCCGCCGAATCTTTGTCATATCAAGGGTTACGTGAAAAAAAACTAAAGAATCTAAAAAAATAGACACCATAAGTGATGTTCCCGATTAGGAACGTGATATTATCGGGGTTGTAAGTTTTAGAGATAGTTGGCATGAGATTTGCAATGTATATAAGATGGAATCATGTGTTTTAAAAGCTACCAGTGAGAAAGGAGGATAGAGAAACAAGCTCCCTTACATTACCCCCAAAAAGATAATATAAGGAGGTTGGTGTAAACTATGGTACTTGGCATTATTTTATCACTTATTCTCTTAACAATCATTGCTTACCGGGGCTTTTCAGTTATTCTGTTTGCTCCCGTTTGTGCTCTTGTGGCTGCAGCAACGGCAGGACTCCCACTGCTACCCACTTATACTGAGGTTTTTATGGTTAAGGCAGTGGGATATGTAAAGAACTTTTTCCCTATATTCCTGTTAGGGGCTGTCTTTGGTAAGGTTATGGACGAAACAGGCGCAGCCAAAGCCATAGCCCACTGGATTACTATAAAACTAGGGCCAGCCAAGGCGGTGACTGCCGTTGTCCTGGCCTGTGCTGTGCTGACATACGGTGGAGTAAGCCTTTTTGTGGTAGCTTTTGCTGTTTATCCTTTTGCTGCTGCTCTTTTTAAAGAGGGCAATATTCCCAAGAGGTTAATCCCCGCCTGTATTGCCCTTGGTTCTTTTACCTTTACCATGACTGCTTTCCCAGGTACCCCCCAGATTCAAAACTTAATTCCTGCAAAGTATTTCGGCACAGATGCGTATGCAGCGCCCACTGTTGGGATTATTGCCGGTTTAATGATGGCTATTGGCGGCATTGCCTGGCTGGAATGGCGCAAAAAAAAGCTTATGGCTGCCGGTGAAGGTTACGGAACTGGGCACATCAACGAACCTGAAGAAAAGGATCAAGAAAATCTAATGAATCCTATTGTGGCTATGCTGCCTCTCTTAACCGTCTTAGTTTTGAACTTTGTTCTAACCAATGTGATCAAAGGCTGGGACCCTGACTTCCTTAAGCCCTATGGTGTTACCCTGGCCAGTGTGACTGCGACCTGGGCCCTTATCATTGCCTTAGTTGTTGGTATAGTACTGGCCCTTATTATCGGGTGGAACAATGTCAAGGGTGAAGCCAGACTGCATAAAGCCTTGAACACAGGGGCTATCGGTTCTCTTCTTGCTATTATGAATACGGCTTCCGAGGTGGGTTATGGTAACGTAATCCAAACCTTACCCGGCTTTAAAAAGGTAGCCGATTTTATGATGAGTATTGACCCCGGAACTCCCCTTGTTTCTGAGGCTATTACCGTAAACGTCCTGGCCGGTATTACCGGCTCTGCTTCCGGCGGTATGAGTATTGCTTTGGAAGCCATGGGTAAACAATATCTGGATTGGGCCAATGCAGTTGGGTTGAATCCCCAGTTACTCCATAAGATTGCTTCTCTTTCCTCCGGCGGTTTCGACTCTTTGCCCCATAACGGTGCCGTTATTACCTTGCTGGCAATCTGCGGGATGAACCACAGAGCCTCTTATCCCGATATCGGTATGGTATCCGTTGTCATCCCCTTCGTATCAACCTTCTTTGTCATTATCCTGGCCACACTCTTCGGAATTGTTTAATTCTGGCCTAACCTAAGTGAAAAGTAAAATAAACAGCTTCCGGGCTAAATCCGGAAGCTGTTTAGTCGAAAAGCGTATTTTCCAAGTATTCACGAATTAAATTAAACCAAACAGGGAGGGCTAAATATGGCACCTAAATTTCTTACTGCCCGTGAAGCAGTGGAACTGATTAAAGACAATGATATGGTGGCGACCGGAGGTTTTGTGGGTAACTGTCATCCCGAAGAGCTTACCGCAGCCTTAGAAGCCAGATTTCTGGAAACGGGAACCCCTAAAGGGATTAGTCTTATTTATGCCGCCGGTCAAGGTGACGGTAAAGACCGTGGCCTAAACCACCTGGGGCATGAGGGCCTGATTAAACGGGTTATCGGGGGGCACTGGAACTTAGCCCCCAAACTTGGTAAACTGGCTGCGGAAAATAAAATAGAGGCATATAACCTCCCCCAGGGGGTTATCTCTCATCTTTTCCGGGACATTGCCGCTGGTAAGCTTGGTACCATTACCCATGTGGGTTTAAAGACCTTTGTCGACCCCCGGGTAGAAGGCGGTAAGATCAACAGTGTGACTAAAGAAGATATTGTAGAAGTTATTACCATCGCCGGTAAAGAGAGATTGTTCTATCAGGCTTTTCCCATCAACGTAGCTTTGATCCGTGGTACCACCGCAGATGAAAGAGGTAATATCTCCATGGAAAAAGAAGCTGTATATTTAGAGGCCACAGCTATGGCTCAGGCTGTAAAAAATTCGGGCGGTACAGTGATCGTGCAAGTAGAAAGGATAGTTAAAGCAGGCAGCATTGATCCCAAACTAGTAAAGATTCCCGGTATCTATGTAGATGCTGTCGTCGTGGCCGAGCCGAAGAACCACATGCAGACCTTTGGCGAACAATATAATCCATCTTATACAGGGGAGATCAGGGTACCTGTAACCCAGGTGAAGAGTATCCCCCTGGATGAAAGAAAAATTATTGGACGCAGGGCAGCTATGGAACTAAAACCCAACACCATTGTGAACCTGGGTATCGGTATCCCCGAAGCCGTAGCTATGGTAGCGAATGAAGAAGGTATTGGCGAATATATGACACTCACTGTAGAGGCCGGTCCGGTGGGGGGTATTCCTGCAGGAGGATTAAGTTTTGGTGCCGCCATTAACCCGGAAGCCATCCTGGATCAGCCTTACCAGTTCGATTTTTATGACGGAGGCGGCATAGATTTGGCCTTTTTGGGGATGGCTGAGACCGATGAGGCAGGTAACGTCAATGTCAGCAAACTCGGTTCAAGGGTAGTAGGCTGTGGAGGATTTATCAACATTACCCAGAATGCCAAGAAGGTCTTCTTCTGTGGTACCTTTACCGCCGGTGGCCTGGAAATTGCCGTGGATGACGGGAAACTGGTCATCAAGCAAGAGGGTAAGGTTAATAAATTCATCAAAAAAGTTGGCCAGATTACCTTCAGCGGTGCTTATGCCCAGGAAACCCGGCAGCCTGTAATGTACATTACGGAACGGGCTGTATTTGAACTAAGAAAAGACGGCTTATATCTTACTGAAATTGCACCCGGTATTGATATTGAAAAAGACATCCTGGCGCATATGGATTTTGTGCCCAAAATGGAAGGCAAGCCCAAACTTATGGATGAAAGAATTTTCAGGCCCCAACCCATGGGTATAAAATAAAAAGGGCTTAAGGGAGGGAGTTTTATGAAAACTTATGATGATATAAAGGTAGGAGATAAAGACTTTGTAAAAAAAGTGGTAACAGAGGCTGATGTGGCAGACTTTGCCCGTATTAGTACAGACAATAACCCTGTGCATCTCGACGAAGAGTATGCGAAAAACACACCATTCAAATCACGGATTGCCCATGGTATGTTTAGTGCTGCTCTAATTTCCGCCGTTCTGGGAACTAAGCTGCCTGGTTATGGTACCATTTACCTTTCCCAGGATTTAAAGTTTCGGGCTCCTGTTTATCTGGGGGATGAATTGACCGCTTATGTAGAAGTTATAGAAAAGATTGATGCGAAAAAACGGCTAAAGATGCGGACATGGGTAGAAAACCAGAAAGGTAATGTTGTCACTGAAGGTGAAGCCATGGTTATGTTTAATGCTTGAAGAGTATTGTTTTAAATAAGATTACCTGCAAATAGATTACCTGCAAATCAAAAAAAAAACAGCAGGATTATCAGGTGTTTAGCAGAATATTGATCAGGGGAGGTTATTGTCATAACCGCCCCTGGTTACTTTATTTAAAATTAAGAGGAGGTAACTAATTTTATGAGGGAAGTTGTACTAGCAAGTGCTGTTCGTACACCCATCGGCAGTTTTGGGGGCTCTCTTGCGGATGTAAGCGCTGTTGATTTAGGTGCTCTTGTGATTAAAGAAGCATTAAAGAGAGCCAATGTAGCCCCCGGGAATGTGGATGAAGTAATTATGGGGTGTGTTTTGCAGGCTGGACTGGGGCAAAATGTTACCCGCCAGGCTGCGCTCAAAGCAGGGTTGCCCATTTCTGTACCTTCATTAACCATTAATAAGGTTTGTGGTTCGGGCCTCAAAGCGGTAATTATGGCAGCCCAGGCTATTATGGTGGGGGATGCCGATATCGTAGTGGCGGGAGGAACAGAGAATATGTCCCAGGCCCCTTATCTTTTGGCTAAGGCCCGTTTTGGCTATCGCATGGGGCCAGGAAAACTGGAAGATTCCATGATTAAAGATGGCCTCTGGTGTGCCATGTCCGATTATCATATGGGAATTACCGCAGAAAATATTGCCGAGCGGTGGGGAATTACCAGGGAAGAACAGGATAAATTTGCAGCCACCAGCCAAAACCGTGCGGAAAAAGCCCTCAAAGAGAACAGGTTTGCTGAGGAAATTGTTCCCGTCCAAGTTCCTATCAAGGGCGGCGTTAAAGAATTTGTGGTGGATGAGTTTCCCCGGGCCGGCGTTACCGTTGAACAACTGGCTAAACTTAAACCCGCCTTCAAAAAAGATGGAACCGTTACCGCAGGAAATGCTTCGGGAATCAATGATGGGGCAGCCGCTCTGGTATTAATGACGGCAGAAAAAGCCAGGGAACTGGGGATTAAGCCCTTAGCCCGTTTTGTGACTGGTGCTTCTGCGGGTGTTGATCCTAGTATCATGGGTATCGGCCCTGTTGATGCTACTAAGAAAGCCCTGGCTAAAGCAAACTGGCAAATTGCCGATCTGGATTTAATAGAAGCCAACGAAGCTTTTGCCGCTCAATCTCTGGCTGTTGTAAAAGACCTTGGACTGAATCCTGAAATTGTCAATGTCAACGGCGGGGCCATTGCCCTGGGTCATCCTATTGGTGCCAGCGGGGCCAGAATTCTTGTAACCCTTCTCTATGAAATGATTAAACGTGATGCCAAAAAAGGCTTAGCCACCCTCTGTATCGGCGGTGGCCAGGGGGTTTCTGCCCTGGTAGAAAGATAACAGGAATTTAGCGGAGACTGCTGCTAAAAATATAAGGGAGGAGGTTTTTACTATGGAATACAAAAACATTCTCCTAATCGAGGATGGCCAGGTTGCCGTGGTAACAGTGAATCGTCCTCAGGCCTTAAACGCCCTAAACGAAGAGACAATGACGGAATTGAAAGAATGCTTTAACATGCTTGGACAAAAAGAGACGATTCGCGCTATTGTTTTGACGGGTGCGGGAGAAAAGGCCTTTGTTGCTGGAGCAGATATTTCCTACATGGCCAAAATGAACCCCATTGAAGCGAGACAATGGGCTAAATATGGGCATGAAGTATTTAACCTGATAGCTAATCTCCCCAAACCTGTAATTGCTGCCGTTAACGGTTTTGCTTTGGGGGGCGGCTGTGAGATTGCTATGGCCTGTGATATTCGCATCGCTGCAGATAATGCTAAATTTGGTCAGCCCGAAATAAATCTGGGCATTATCCCCGGATTTGCCGGTACCCAACGGCTTACCCGGCTGGTAGGTAAAGGAATGGCCAAACTCCTCATCTACACCGGTGATATGATTGATGCCAGTCAAGCCCTGTCCATCGGCCTGGTAGAAAAAGTGGTACCCAAAGAAGAATTGATGAAGGCGGCTCTGGAGTTGGCAAACAAAATTGCCAGCAAACCTGTTGCACCCATCGTCTTTGCCAAGGAGTTGATTAATGCCTGTGACGAAGTGGGGCAAAAAGCCGGTGAGGTTTTAGAAGGTGAATGCTTCGGCATGTGTTTTGCAACGGAAGACCAAAAGGAAGGTATGGACGCCTTTCTCAACAAGCGTAAACCCAATTTTAAATAAACACGACAAGAGGCGGCTAAACTGCCGCCTCTTATAATTTTTCTTATTCTTTTTCTTTTTTTACAATTGAATCCTTAGGTGCACCGCACTCCGGGCATTTTCCCGGACGGCAGCGAGCCTCTTTTTCATAACCACAAACACTACACTTCCAAACAGCCATCGTTTTATCCTCCTTATTTTATTAATAGTAATGATTATTAACAAATATTATTCGCTGAAAGAGATAAAAATCCTCTTCCAAAACAAAAAATATATTGCAATTTAATGGATTCTTGTAGGAATAATAGCGGAGCATAGCCATATTTAACGGGATTTTAGTTTGTCTTATTTTATTTGCTGGTATTATACTTTGGAGCATGAAGCTGATATTAACCAGATTCCCTTGACAGTTTACACAAGGGTGACTAAAATTTTTTTTGGGATATAGACTTATAAGCAGGAGGTGAAACATTATGCCTAGCTATGATTACCGCTGCCCCCAATGTGGCAAGTTTACGATTACCCAAGGAATAAAAGAAGCACCTTTGCAAAAATGTCCTACGTGCCAATCACCCGTTAATCGCCTTATCGGCAAGAATGTTAATATCATATATAAATGCTCAGGTTTCTATACCACTGACTCGAGAAGTTCCTCCAGTTCCCAGGATTCTAACAATGAAGCAAAAGCCGTTAATGAATAAACGCAGGTTGTACACCTTGCGTTTATTTTTTTCTAAATCCCAAGAAAAAATATATTCCATTTATCTTCTAAAGAGGAATTTTTGTGTTTATAGAGAATAATAATTAGCAAAATACGAAACGACGTTTCGTGATGTGAAACGACAGAATGGAGAGAGACGGCAGTGAAAATGGAAAAAGACAATAGCGTTCAGGCTGTAAAAAGAGCCTTGAAAATAATTGAATTATTGGGACGCTGCCGTGAAGAGTGGGGTGTTACGGACATTGGCAGAGAATTGGGGTTACACAAAAGTACTATTTACCGGTTGCTTTCTACTATGAGTGAAGAAGGTTTTATTGAACAAACCCCTTCAGGCAAATACCAGTTGGGCATTAAAATCCTGGAGATAGGCGGGCGCATGCTCAATAATATTGAAATAAGAAAAGTAGCCATGCCTTATCTTTTGGATTTATCAAAAAGAGCAGGGGAGACAGTACATTTAGTTGTGCTCCACCAGGGGGAAGGAATCTATGTGGACAAAGTTGAAGCAGAAAATGTAATTCGCATGCATTCTACGATTGGAGCCCGTGTGAAACTGCATTGCTCAGGAGTTGGCAAATGTATCTTGGCCTATTTACCCCCTGAGGAAACACAGGAAATCATCAAAAAACACGGTCTTGTAAAAATTACGGATAATACTATAACTTCAGTTGAGGCGCTGATGGCAGAACTGGCTAAAGTAAAGGAGAAAGGTTATGCTCTGGATGATGAAGAAAACGAATACGGAATCCGGTGTGTGGCAGGGCCCATTTTGGATTACCGGGAAAGGCCTGTGGCCGCCATTTCTGTATCGGGGCCAATTATGCGGATGACTATGGAAAAGGTAGAGGAGATTTCCGCTCAGGTGGTAAAGACCGCCTTATTAATCTCTAAGAGAATGGGGTATATCACCGATAAAATATAGAGAAAAGAGGAGTTAACATGTTAAAGTCACAAAAGTTAAAAGGGGTTGCCCCGGAAATTGAATCATTGCGTCTGGGTATGAACTATACCGAAAATGATTTAGAAAAACCCCAAATCCTGGTCAACAGTACCCAGGGCGAAAGTCACCCCGGGAGCTATGGCCTTAATCAGCTGATAGAAGAAGCGGTAGTAGGTGTCTGGAGCAAAGGAGGAAAACCTTCTCGCTATACCGTGACGGATATTTGTGATGGTATTGCCCAGGGACACGAGGGCATGAATTACTCTTTAGCCTCGCGGGAAATCATTGCGGCCATGATTGAAATTCAGGGGCAGGCCAGTCCTTTTGACGGGATGATCCTTTGTTCTTCCTGCGATAAATCCATTCCTGCTCACTTAATGGCTGCCGCCCGGTTAAACATTCCTGCCATTTTTATACCAGGTGGGACTGCTGTAACCGGGCCGGGTAACCTTAGTCTGGAACAGATAGGTACCTATAGTGTACAACACCACCTAGGCAGGATCACAAAAGAAGAATTTACCCATCTCCAGCGGGAGGCTTGCCCAAGCTGCGGCGCCTGCCAGATGATGGGGACAGCCAGTACAATGCAGGTTATGGCAGAAGCCCTGGGCCTGGCTTTACCGGGTACTGCCCTTATCCCTTTTCCCTTAAAGAAAATTAGGGATATGGCAAGGCGGGCGGGGGAACAAATCTTGTATCTGGTGGAAAAAGATATAAAACCTTCCGATATCCTAACCCCCAAAGCCTTTGATAATGCCCTGATGGTCCATGCTGCTATTTCCGGGTCCACCAATGCCCTTTTACATTTACCTGCTATAGCCCGAGAAGTTGGCATTAAACTGGAACCCGCTGAGATCGATGGGATCCATCGCAGGATTCCTTACCTGGTCGATGTAAGACCAACGGGATATTATACTACTGAGTTCTTCTGGTATGCTGGCGGCGTTCCTGCTGTCATGTGGGAAATAAAAGATTATTTACACCTGGAGCAGCTGACAGTAACTGGGAAGACCCTGGGCGAAAATCTAAAAAAACTTGAGAAATCAGGCTGGTTCCAGAGAGTAAACCGTTACCTGGAAAACTACCGTATCCAAAAAGAAGCTGTGATCAGGCCCAAACATAACCCCATCCAGGCTCAAGGTTCACTGGCTGTTCTCAAAGGAAACATTGCCCCTGAAGGCGCCGTGGTGAAACATGCTGCCGTGCCCCGAGAAATGCAGGATCACATTGGTCCTGCCCGGGTCTTTGATCATGAGGAAGCGGCCCGTGAAGCCATTTTAAATAACAGGATACAGCCGGGGGATGTGATTGTGGTCCGCTATGCAGGACCGAAAGGTTCAGGGATGCCAGAAATGTTCTATACCACGGAAGCTATTGCGGCTAACCCTCTTTTGAGCAGCACTACGGCCTTGATTACAGATGGCAGGTTTTCAGGAGCTACCCGTGGTCCGGCTATTGGCCATGTTTCTCCTGAAGCTATGGAAGGTGGTCCCATAGCCCTGCTACAGGATGGTGATTTAATCCATATCGATATAGCCGGAAGGAGCCTTAACATGATCGGTTGGGATGGCAGCGAAAAAACCCCCGAGGAGGTTAATAAAGAACTGTTACAAAGAAAGGCTAAGTGGCAGGCTCCCGTTAGCAAATTACAAAAAGGAATTCTTAAGGTCTTCGGCCGCCTGGCAAGTTCCGCCATGTCCGGAGGCTTTATGGAATAACAACTTAAGTGTTTAAAAGGAGGAATCACGGTGTTACCCAACAAAATTAAAATCCTACAAAGAATCATTGAGTGCGGTGTTGTTGCTGTTGTACGGGCGGAATCGGCACAACAGGCCAAGGCTATTGCCGATGCAGTGAAAGCCGGGGGTGTAACCGCAGTAGAAATTACCATGACTGTCCCCGGAGCCCTGGATGTGATGAAAGAGCTGGCGGCTTACTACTCTCCTGAAGAAATGTTATTGGGAGCCGGAACAGTGTTAGATGCAGAAACTGCCCGTATGGCCATTTTGGCCGGGGCCCAATACGTCGTTTCACCCCATCTGAACTTGGAAGTAGTTAAACTTTGTAACCGCTACCAGGTGCCGGTCATGCCAGGCGCCATGACGATTAAAGAGGTTGTGGAAGCCATGGAAGCGGGGGCAGATGTGGTTAAAATCTTCCCCGGTGAAGTTTTAGGCGTAGGCGTAATCAAGGCTATCAAAGGCCCCTTGCCCCAAGCTCCTCTCATGCCTACGGGCGGTGTGTCCCTGGATAACGTAGACCAGTGGATACAAGCGGGCTGTCTGGCCGTTGGGGTGGGTAGTGCCTTAACCAAAGGTGCAGCCAAAGGAGATTATGCGGAAGTAACAGAAACAGCCAGGGCTTTTGTGGAAAAAGTGAAACAGGCTAGAAACAAGAAATAAAGAATAGAAAAATAAGGGGGTTTTAACAATGAAAAAAGTAGTGACTTTTGGGGAAATCATGCTGAGGCTGTCCACACCTAATTATCAGCGCTTTGTTCAGGCGGAAAGCTTTGATGTGACTTATGGCGGAGGAGAAGCCAATGTGGCAGTATCCCTTGCCAATTACGGACTGGATGCTTATTTTGTCACTAAGGTTCCCGATAACCCTATTGGGCAGGCAGCCATTAACCATTTAAGAAGGTATGGGGTACATACCGAATATATCTTAAAAGGTGGCCCCCGCCTGGGTATTTACTTCCTGGAATATGGTGCTTCCCAGCGTCCCTCCAAGGTTGTCTATGACAGGGCCAATTCCTCTATTTCCCAGGTAAAAGCGGGCGAATTTGACTGGGAGCAAATCTTTCAGGGAGCTGATCTTTTTCATTTCACGGGGATTACACCTGCCCTGGGTGATGCGGCGGCAGCTGCAACCCTGGAAGCCTGCCAGGCTGCTAAAAAGATGGGCGTAACTGTAAGCTGCGACTATAACTACCGGAAGAATCTCTGGAGTCCCCAAAAGGCTAACGAGGTAATGACACGTTTAATGGAGTATGTGGATATTGGTATCGGTAATGAAGAAGATGCGGAAAAGGTTTTTGGGATCCATGCCACGGGTACTGATATAACCTCGGGCCAGTTAAACCTGGAAGGCTATAAATCTGTAGCCAGGCAGCTGGTGGAAAGGTTTGGTTTTAAGAAAACCGCTATTACGTTACGGGAGAGTTATTCCGCTTTTGACAATGGCTGGTCGGCCCTACTTTATGACGGGAAAGAATTCTATCATTCTAAAAAATATAACATTCATATCGTGGACAGAGTAGGCGGCGGCGACTCCTTTGTAGGAGGCTTACTTTACGGTTTGTTGTCAGGGATGAGTCATCAAGATGCCTTGGAATTTGCCGTGGCGGCTTCCTGTTTAAAACACACTATTCACGGTGACTTTAACCATGTTACGGTTGCCGAGGTTAAGAGCCTTATGGAAGGCGATGCTTCCGGGAGAGTACAGCGGTAATATAAGGTGAACAGTTAACCGTGAACGGTGAAGACCATATAACAAAATTCTAAAAACAAAAACCAGCAGGTTTACCTGACTGGTTTTTGTTTTTTTAATTATTCGGTAATGGGAAAGCAAGATGTCGGAAATGGAAAAGATTAACTAGATTTGGCCGCCGTTTCTGAGGTGTTCTTCGGCAAACTGCACCATTTTTCTGGTCATATAACCCCCGATATAACCATTTTGACGGGAGGTCAGACTGCCTTTATCAATGGCTTCATAATTGCCTAATCCCAGTTCTCCTGCCATTTCAAATTTCAAACTGTTAAGGAAAGATTTAGCACCTTGCACGGCAGGTTTATTTGTGTTTCTTGGCATTTTTGTTTCCTCCTTTGTAGAATTTATTTGTTATGTTTCCGTTTATAGCATGTGCAGTGGAGAAAAATATATGATACAAATATTTTGGCAATTCTACCAACAGGTTTGAAATTTATCCTTTTTTAAAAACAGAACCTGAAGAGCATTGTTTTTCAAAACTGGACAGGCACATTATAACAAGAACTTCCATACAATTTACAACGAATTTAAATGGAGGAGGAATCTAGATGGGGTTTGGAACGGTTGTAGTTACTATGGCTACGCTAATAAAAAGTATTTTATTACTTTTTTATTATTTAAACAACAATGCATTTCCCCAACCTCTTTCCGATGAAGAAGAAACCTATTATCTTGAAGAGTTTAAAAAAGGAAACATGAATGCCAGGAATACCCTTATTGAACATAACCTGCGCCTGGTAGCACATATCGGTAAAAAATTTGACAGTACAGGCGAGGATAAAGACGATATCATTTCTATTGGGACTATTGGCCTGATTAAGGCTATTAATACGTTTGACAGTGATAAGGGAACCAAGTTAGCAACCTATGCTGCCCGCTGCATCGAAAACGAAATTTTGATGCACCTGCGGGCTACGAAAAAAAATAAAGGTGAAGTATCTTTATATGATCCCATCGGTATCGACAAGGAAGGTAACGAAATTACTCTCATCGATGTCCTGGGCACAGATCCTGACATTGTTCCGGAAATGGTCCAGAATAATGTGGAATTTGAACAAATGCTTGCACAGATTAAATATTTAGGAAAAAGAGAAAGAAAAGTTTTAGAATTGCGCTTTGGCTTGCTAAATGGCATTCGTAAAACACAACGTGAAATTGCCAAAATGCTGGGAATTTCCCGTTCTTATGTTTCAAGGATAGAAAAGAAGGCATTAGAAAAATTAATAAAGGGATTATCATAGAGCCGTTTAAAAAAACTACCGCACATACTGGAGTGATCTAACTAAACTGGACACGCAGAACGGTGCTTTTCTCCTCTTTTCTTAGAAATACTCATTATTTCATAAAAAGGGGATTCTTTGTATTTTCACTTTCGCTTTGCTGGGGTAATAAGCATAATATTCTGAATATAACCTGGGTCATATCCATATATTCCCATTCATAGGGCCGACAGGAGCCTATCCCAGCCTTTAATAGTTTTTCTTTGTGTAAGCTAGGCTGCTAGAGATTTTCTGTAATGCCTTTCAAACTCTACAGGAGACATATATCCCAAGACACTGTGCAGTCGTTTTGCATTGTAGAATGTCTCGATATAGTCTATGATCATTAGCTTAGCCTCATCCCGTGTTCGGAAACGACGGCCCCACTCATCTTAAATTTGAACTTAAAAACGGACTTGTGCTTAAAGAGAAGTTTATTAAGAAAAAAGGAATTCATGGTCTAAGGTAAGGAGGTCGAGGTTATGCGCAAGGTGGTTTCGGTGATTCCTGCAAAACCCATGCAGGTTATAAAGGGGCTGCCTGCTCAAGCGAAAAAGCGGGTTTGTGCCTATTGCCGCGTGAGTACCGATACGGAAGAACAGCTTTCCAGCTACGAGGCGCAGGTTACTTATTACGAGGATTACATCAAAAAGCGCCCGGATTGGGAGTTTGCAGGGATATATGCCGATGAGGGAATCACAGGGACGAACACAAAAAACCGAGTGGAATTTAAAAGAATGATAGACGACTGCATGACCGGTAGGATTGACCTGATTATTACAAAGTCAATTTCAAGGTTGCGAGAAACACTCTGGATTGTCTTAAATATGTGCGGCTCTTAAAGGAGAAGGGTATAGCGGTATATTTTGAAAAGGAAAACATTGATACCTTGGATGCTAAAGGAGAAGTTCTGCTCACTATTCTTTCATCGTTGGCGCAGGACGAGTCGAGGTCGATTTCGGAAAACAGCCGATGGGGAATTGTGCGCAGGTTCCAGCAGGGCAAGGTCAGGGTCAACCACAAAAAATTCATGGGCTATGACAAGGATGAAAATGGAGAGTTGGTGATAAATGAGAAGGAAGCTGCTATTGTGCGGCGGGTATTTGAAGAATACCTGAAGGGTAAAAGCTGCTATAAAATTGCAGAAGGTCTGAAGCAGATGGCATTCTTACAGCGACAGGCGGAAGGAAGTGGCATGAATCGGTCATCAAAAAGATGCTCCAAAACGAGAAATATGCCGGGGATGCCTTATTGCAGAAAACAATATCTTAACTCATAAGCGCATCATTAACAAGGGGCATGTTCAGCAATATTATGTGGAAAACAGCCATCCACCTATTATATCAAAGGAAACCTTTGAAAGGACGCAGCAGGAAATGGAGCGGAGGCGCAAACTGAAAGGCGTTACCGATGAAAACCGCAGTAGGCACAGCAATAAATATGCCTTTTCAGGAAAGATTATTTGCGGTGAGTGTGGTTCGCGCTTCAGAAGGGTCCGCTGGGGTCAGGGGGAGAAGTACAAAAAGTATGTGTGGATTTGCAGGAACCGGGATGAAAAGGGGCCGGAAGGCTGCAGCATGAAGGCGGTGGATGAGGAAAAGCTGAAGAAAGCTTTGTCAGGATGGTTAACCGGCAGATAAAGGATCCAGAAAGGTTTATCTCAAGAATGCTTGATAACCTTGAAAAGGTTTTTACCGAGAAAGCCAATTCTGTTGATGTTGATGCTATTGATAAGCGGCTGGATGAACTCCGGGAAGAAATGGAGCGGCTTGTGAAGCTCAATGTTAAGGCCAATCTTGACGCGGATATTTACGGCGAGGAATATGCCAGGATAACCGGAGAGATGGAGGAACTAAGGCAGCAACGTTCGGCCTTTACTCAGGCAGAGTTTAAGCGGAAAGATACCCTTGCAAGGGTTAGGGAGATAGAAAAAATGCTTAGGGGACAGGAAATTGTGAAGGAGTTTGATGAGGATTTGTTTACTTCACTGGTGGAGAGAATACGGGTAAAGTCACTGGTGGAGGTGGTGTTTGTATTGAAGGCGGGGCTTGAGGTGAGGGAGATATTATAATATCTCAAATTGTATGAAAATTATGGTATAATTTAAGTGTACCTGTTAAATAAAGGTGCACTTATTTTGTTTTCAGGGGGTATTAAAGCGATAATGTACCTTATCGATAAGAAAAATAACCGGCTTGCAAAGATAGAAGAGAAAACCTTTTCAGAACTCGGGTTTAAAGAAAGGGAACATCTGCAGGAGTGGCTGGCAAATGAACCTGCAGTATTTGGAGAAGATTTGCTCATTATTCAAAAAGAATTTGACGGCTTTGCTGATACCAGGGAACGGCTGGACCTATTAGCTCTGGATAAAGACGGCAACCTGGTGATTATTGAAAACAAGCTGGACGATTCCGGTCGGGATGTAACCTGGCAGGCCTTGAAATATGCATCTTACTGTTCCAGCTTATCCAAGGAAGAAATCAGAGTTATATTTCAGGACTATCTTACCAGGTGTGGAAGCGGAGAAACAGCGGAAGAAAAGCTTTGTGAATTTTATGGGAAGGAATACGATGAAATTTCGCTGAACAAAGGCACCGGGCAACGAATTATCTTGGTTGCTGCGAAATTCAGGAAAGAAGTTACTTCCACTGTTTTATGGCTTATGAACTATAATATTCGCATTCAGTGTTTTCGGGTAACCCCTTATAAAAAAGACGACGAGTTATTCCTTGATATCGAACAGATTATACCAATGAAGGATGCCGAGGATTATGTGATTAAAATGGCTGAAAAAGCCCAGGATGATATCATAATTGAAAATAGGTTGAAAAGTTCCGATGCGTTACGCTTGGAATTCTGGACAGCTTTGCTTAAAGAGATGGCCAAGAAAAGCGAGTTATTCAAGAATATTAGTCCTAAAAAAGATAATTGGATCAGTGCAGGTTCCGGTATATCAGGGGTGCCTTTTACATTCGTTATTTTGAAGACGTACGCAAGAGTGGAAACTTACATAGATACAGGGGACAAAAACGAGAACAAAAAGCTATTTGACTATTTGCACCAAAACAAAGAAGCTATCGAGACAGCATTTGGAGAAGCATTAACCTGGGAACGTTTGGATGATAAAAGGGCAAGCAGGATATGCTCCGGCATTGACTGCAACCCTTACGACAGGGAGAATTGGAATTTCATCATTCCAGAACTAACTGATCGGATGGTGCGTTTTGAAAAAGCTCTGAGGGATTATCTGAAGAAATATAAGAAGTGATGTAAAGTTTTGGTATAATATAACATTGAGCAATATGAAAGGTTAATTTGGGAGGTTATAAGTACAGCTAAAAATAAGGTGGATGAAATAAAGAAAAAAGTACCGAAAGTATATCCAATACGTCGGGGGCAAATTCCTTATACCTGTTATGCAATGATAGAAGGGCGGAAGGCAATTAGGAACTTGGTGAGTTATAGTAGGTTAGAAGAAATTATTTGATATAGCAACTGGAAAAAAAGATAAAGAATAATAAGAAAAAGAAAAGAAAAAAGCAATAGAAAAACACCATAGACCCACGGAGCCTTGCTTCTTGTCAAGGCCGCCGGTAACGGCGTTCATTTTAGCCTTGACAAGAAGGCTTATGGTACAATGGGAAAAATTTTTTCTTTGATGTTACAGGATTATACAGGATGATTTTATATTTTATTTTATGTAAAGAAAAAATTCAAAATTCAACACAGTGTAAAATTGTTGTAGGAAAAAAATAAACAAGAGACCACTCTTTTTGGTAAAATTAAAGTCGACTAAAACCAAATTCACCAAAAGGAGTGTCTCTTGTGAATACTATTCTACTACAAAACTGCGAAAAATTCATTAATCAAGTATTAGGATTTTTTTCCGGAGGTAAAGTTCGGGCCATTGAAGAAATGGAGACTGAGCTAAAGAAACTTACAGATAAATTTATCCTAGATATGATGAGTGCCTATCTTGAATCGCTTGATAAAGCCATTGTTGAAGACAAAGTTGGTCGCAAACGTAAAGGTATTGTCGTTGAGCGAAATGGATTGTACTCGGTTTGCTGGACACGCAGAAAGGTTGTTATAATAGAACCTAA
>CAZWTM010000039.1:0-23338 GCA_964637385.1 uncultured Peptococcaceae bacterium | reverse complement strand
GAACCAACGCATGACGGAGTCAAAGTCCGTTGCCTTACCAACTTGGCTACGCCCCAATAATGACAGGTTATAGTATAACCTTTTTCCACGCTTTAAGTCAAGGGAAATATTTGCTAATTTAAAGAAATGGGGTGACTGATGGGACTTGAACCCACGAATGCCGGAGCCACAATCCGGTGCGTTAACCACTTCGCCACAGTCACCATGTATGGCGTGCCCACAGGGATTCGAACCCCGGACACACGGCTTAGAAGGCCGTTGCTCTATCCAGCTGAGCTATGGGCACTAGCAGTGCAATATCACCACAGCAAAAGATATCTTAACAAAAATCTGAGCCCCTGTCAACCATATTTGCCTGGTATTTCCCGGTAAGAAAGAGATTTTTCTGGCACCTTATGGCCAGCTTTATGAGCACAGACAATTAATAGCAGAGAAACTGGCTTTGCCAGGAATTGCCTTCAAAGCTTACCAGTATCCCTGCGTAACGTTTTTCATTGCGGGGCCAAGTCCAGCTGCCGGGATTCAGGAACACGATATCATTAATTTTTTCACAATAAGGTATATGAGTATGGCCAAAAATACAGTAGTGGGCGCCTACCTCACAAGCCCGGTAAAATAACCTCTGGAGCCCAGCTTTTACCCCATAGTGATTTCCATGAGTTAAGAAAAATCGCTTGTCATAAATATCAAAAATAAACTCAGTGGGTACAGAACCGCTGTCACAGTTCCCCTTCACGGCTAGAACTGGAATGCCCCAAATTTTCTCGATAATAAGACCATCCTGCCAGTGGTCCCCAGTATGAACCAAAAACTGAGCCTCTCCAAAAATTTTACCCAAATCATCTATTTCTTTAACAGCACCATGGGTATCTCCGATAATACCAAATTTCACTGCACACCTCGAACTTTCTAATTCTCTAATAAACGGCGGAGAATCACAGTAGCCTTTCGTAAAGCCTTCCCCCGGTGGCTGATGCTATTCTTCTCCTCCGTGGTTAGCTCAGCAAAAGTTTTTGCAAAATCAGGTACATAAAAAAGGGGATCATAACCAAAACCACCCTGACCCCGGGGCTCAGTTAAAATTACTCCTTCACAGGTCCCTGTGGCAGTATATGTTTCCCCCCCGGGAACAGCTATGGCAATAACGCTAACAAAACGGGCCTTTCTTTTTTCGGCAGGTACTCCCTTTAAGCAGGTTAAAAGCTTTTCATTGTTACGGGCATCATCTGTGGGTTCGCCGGCAAAACGGGCAGAATAAACACCGGGCTGGCCGTTTAAATACTCTACCTCCAGGCCGGAATCATCGGCAATGGCAATAAGACCTGTAGCTTCCGCCGTCAGCCTGGCTTTTTTTACAGAATTGTCAAGAAATGTATGTCCGTCTTCCTCCACTTCTGGAAGGTGGGGAAAATCCGCCAGGGTTAAAATATCTACAGGCAGATCTTCCATAAGTTTTTTTAATTCTGTTACCTTGCCTTTGTTCCGTGTAGCCATAACGATTTTAGAAGACATATTCTTTACCTAAAACCTCCTGCTGGACTTCTATGAGCTTTAAAATCCCGGTTTTCCCCAGATCCAGTAAGCTGTCCAATTCCTCCCTGGTAAAGGGATAGCCTTCCGCCGTACCCTGGATTTCGACAAATTCCTTTTTGTCCGTCATGATGATGTTCATATCCACAATAGCCTGGGAATCTTCCTCATAACAGAGGTCCAGGAGCAGGTTGTCCGCTACTTTGCCCACACTTACCGCTGCCAGCCAAGCCCGGACAGGAATTCGGTCTAAAAGCCCTGCTTTCACTAATTTATCCATAGCCAGAATCATAGCCACAAAAGCACCTGTAATAGAAGCCGTCCGTGTGCCGCCATCAGCCTGGATAACATCACAATCGATAAAAATCGTACGTTCACCCAGGGATTCAAGATCAACTACAGCCCGCAGGGCCCTCCCAATCAGCCTTTGTATTTCATTGGTGCGCCCGCTGATCTTTCCTTTGGTGGATTCCCGCTGGGTACGGACCTGGGTGGCTCTAGGGAGCATAGCGTATTCTGCCGTCACCCAGCCTTTATTCTGGCCTTTCAAAAAGGGGGGTACTTTTTCTTCCACCGTGGCCGTACAAATCACCTTCGTTTCTCCCATTTCTATCAAAACTGATCCTTCGGCATATTTTATGTAATCTTTAATTATTTTGACCGACCGTAACTGGTCGGGTCGTCTACCGTCAATTCGTTCCATGTCTAAACCTCCATCACTAGATTGCGATCTTTAGGCCCGTTTTGGCCAGGGAAACTTGCCCGTGAAAGGCACTCTGGGCTTCCCGCAGCAATATGTAAGGTGGAAATTCGGGCCACAGGTGCGTAAGCATTAAGTGTTTAACCTCTGCCTTTGCCGCCAGGCTCCCTGCCTGTCCAGCCGTGAGATGCCCCTTTTCTTCACTGAGATCCATATCGGCATTTCGTAAACTCGCTTCACAGAGTAAAAGGTCGGCTTCTTTAGCGAAGTCCACCAGTGAGCTGTACCAGCTTGTATCACTAGTATAGACAAATTTGGTATTTCCGTGTACAAAATTCATGGCAAAACAGTCTTTGGGATGTTTATTTTTTTGAAAACGGAAAACCAGGTCCCCCAGGCTGGCAGGAACCTCCTGATAGTCTTCCATAGGGAGCAAAATGAATTCGTCCTGCCATTGGGCCATCTCATTCCAGGGCCCTGTTTCCGCACTAGGGGCATAAACCAGAAGAGGGTTCTGCCTGCTGCCGTCTCTGATGCTGCCGCCAATAGCGTGCCGTACGCAGTGGTAATCGTGAAAATGATCGGGGTGATAATGGCTAATCATGAGCGCGTGGAGTTTGCGAAAATCAAGGTGTTTTTGCAAACCGGCAAAGGAACCGTTGCCGCAATCCAGCATGATATTGATACCACCGGCCTGTAAAAGGTACCCGTTACAGGCACCATCTGCCGGAGCGTATGGGGCATGACACCCTAAAACTGTCAGTTCCAATCTCTTCACCTGCCTTACTTGATACCACATGAGCATAATCGTGAACCGTTAACCGACTGCCGACATCTGACTGGACGACTTCCGATCGCCGACATCCGATTACCGACAACCGACCACCGACTCCGTCCAATAGTAATAGCAAATGCTCCGAAAGATAATACACATTAATTCGGATACCGGAAAACGGATATCGGAAGTCGTATAAAAAAGATATCGGATATCGGGAGGCGGATATCGGTCGTCTTATGATAGTGATATGCCTTTTACAGGCCCCAAATCCCTTCCCAGAAAACGACTCCCCGTCTGGCGGAAGCTTTCTGTGTCACCGCTGGCATAAAAAATTGGCAACTGTTTATCTTCTTTTTCGTTAGCCAGGCCCAGGTTTTGCAAGAAAATACCGGCCCGTCTTACCGTTTCCCATGCGGGATCAATAATATTTACCCCATTTCCCATGATCCTCTCAATGACCGGACGCAGGAAAGGATAATGGGTACAACCCAGAATAAGGGTATCCACACCCATTTCCTGCAAGGGTTTTAAGTACATTTCCGCCGCCTCATAGACTTCCGGGCCTTCCACCTGGCCTCTTTCCACTAAGGGTACAAAACGGGGACAGGGTACCGCCAGCACTTCTGCCGCCGGCTCCTTCTCTTTGATTATTCTCTGGTAGGCCCCGCTGTTTACCGTGGCTAATGTACCGATCATCCCTATTTTTTTATTTTGGGTAAGATTGAGGGCGGCATCCACACCGGGTTCAATGACACCGATAATGGGCAAGGAAAATTTTTGCAATAATTCCTCATAGGCCAGAGAAGTACTGGTATTGCAGGCGATGATAATCATTTTACAGCCCTGCTCCACCAAAAAAGCCGTAATTGTCCGGGCAAATCCTTTTAACTCCCGGGGATCCCTGGAACCATAGGGTACATGGGCCGTATCGGCATAATAAATATAATTCTCACAGGGCAACTGGGTCTCCAGTTCCCTAATCACGGTTAAACCACCCACGCCCGAATCAAAAACACCGATGGGGGATAGTTTCCTCTCCTTCATGCTGCATCGCTCCTGTTGTCATTATCTCGCAAGTTTACCCCGAAACTATAAGTATTATATGTGTTTCGCCCTATGCCCATGACATTTATAAAATCTTCCTTATTTGCCTTTCCTGTTAAACACTGACACAGGATACCGGGTGAAAATGCCACCTCTGGTATAACGGGCATCGAAAATAGTCCAGAAAGCATCGGGATCCCATTCATCGATTTTTTGCCGTAAAGTATGAATACATTTTCTCTGCAAAATAATTTGCAGAATATAGCGGGTACCTTCCCGTCCCTGTCCCTCAATAACCGTGACGCCGAAACCTTCTTGCCGGAGTATTTCTGTCAATTCCAAAGGTGCCTTCATGGTAATGACCTGAACAGTTAATGTTCCTACAGCCAGTTTTTCTTCAATAAGACTGCCCACATAATTACCGGTAGCGAAACCTGCTGCATAAACAATTAAATTAATGGGATTGTTAAGATTGGAGAATATCTTATTTAGGGCAACAATATAAATTATTACTTCAAAAAAGCCAATAAAGGCAGCATATAATCTTTGCCCTCTCACCACCATCAACATCCGCATTGTAGATAAAGACACATCACAAATTCTGGCGCAAAAAATGAAAAGATAACCCCCCAGCGCACTTAACACACAACTCACTCCTATTTCTCTGCAAAAGTTTCAAACGATAATTTTTCTAACCCATTCTTTAATTATATTTTATTGTAACAAATATATCACCCCACAGTTTTTAATTCCAGTATTGGAATCAAAAACATAAAAAAACCCGCAGGTGATTCTGCAGGTTAAGTGTTATTCGAAATAGGCTTTGATGCCGTTGAAGATTCCTATTGCCAACCGGGTGCGAAAAACATCCTGGCCTAAGAGAATCTCTTCCTGGGGATCGGAAATAAAGGCTGTCTCCACCAGGATAGAAGGAACTCTGGTCTCACGCAGGACCGCAAAATTTGCTTCCAGGACACCGATATCCATTCTGCCACCCATCTTTACCATTTCCCTCTGAACCAGAGTTGCTAACTTCTGGCGCTCGTATCTCTGAGAGCCTAAGATTTCATCACCATAGGGAGCATAGAAATAGGTGGAATGTCCACTGTATAACCCCTTATCCGATGAGTTGGCATGGATGCTCACAAAAATATCGGCATTGTTAACGTTAGCAATTTCGGCCCTGCCGGCCAGGGTCAATTCTGTCCGCCCCATATGGGTCATGATCACCCGGGCTCCGGCTTGCTCTAGCATCTGCTTGACCTTAACAGCAATGTCAAGTACCACGTCTTTTTCATAAAGATTCGTCCTGGGTCCAACAGCGCCGGGGTCTAGCCAGCCTCCCGGCTGTACACTGGCATGACCGGGGTCAATGACGATAATTTTGCCCTGAAGTCCTTTGGTTTGTGCCGTTCCTACACGGATAGTGGCAGTTTTGCTATTGCTGTCATAGGCCACGCTGTAGGTAACGGAAGAAGCAAAATCAAGCTCTACGATGGATTTATTGTTCTGGGGATATACCCTTACCCGCGAAATACCCAGGCGTTTGATTTCTCCTTCATAATTCCTTGTGCTGTTGGCTTCCATTTCCAGGATAAGCTTATCTTGTGCACTGCCCTGTTTCACCTGGAACTGTCCGCTGGCCCAGCCTTCCAGGACCAGTTCAACCCTGCCGGCTAATTCGGCAACTTTAAAGACCTGATTTTCGGCAATAGGCACAATGAGCACTTCACTTCTTTGCCAACCACCCCGGGAAGCATCAGAACCCTGGACAGGTTCGGTGAGCCAGCTGGCTACCCAACCGCTCTGCCCGTTGGCCAGCTGCACCTTATACCAGTCACCTTGTTTCTCTGTAACTACCAGGCGTTCACCACGGTAAACCTTACTCACGATAGCCGTCTCTGTACCGGTACCCTGGCGTACATTGACCACACCACCTGTGACCATTATCACAAGAGAGCCTCCAGGCACCGGAGTGGCAGGGGGAACGGGCGGTGCAGGAGGAACAGGGGATTGCACAGAGGGAACACTGACGAGCCACCCGGCCACCCAGCCCTGTTTGCTGCCCACCTGAATCTTATACCAGCCATTTTTCTGATCAATAATGGTATATTTACTGTTTTTATATACCTTTGCCACGGAAGTGTAATTTGTACCGGGCCCTTTTCTCACATGAACGCCGTTTCCGGTAACGACTAGCTGTTTAGCTGAACTGCTGCTACGGGATGGCTGTGAGGAATCTTTAGCGGAATTTTCATCTTTCACCAGCCAGCCGGCAATCCAGGCTTGTCCCACCCCGGCTACCTTTACGTTGTACCAGCCCTCTCTGGCTCCTAAAACAGGCAAAGTCTCGCCTTGATGAACCTTACCCACCACAGGGAACCCGGTGCCAGGACCTTTGCGGACATTAACGCTTGACCCAGTGACAACCACTTTCTTTTCCGTTACGGTACGAATATTCACCAGGCTGTTATGTATCCAACCGGTCTGTCCATTCTGTAACTGGACTTTCAGCCAGCTACTGCTTCTATCAAGGACGGGTAACACTTGGCCGCTCTTCACTTGGGTAATCACGGCATTTGATATCCCGGGACCATTACGGATATTAGCAACACCGCTTTTTACTACACCCTCTTCCCCTGCCCACACGGGGATACCAATCAGCAACAGCACGAGAATCAGGGACCAAAGGAACCACCTTTTGCAAGGTGTAATTTTCACCACATCACCTCCTTGAATGTTATGTTTATCAGAGTTGTAAGTTTGACCTGTACTTAATTCGGCATTCATGTCGAATATCCTCTAAAAAACCTTTGGTAAATCATGGCCCTCAAAGCCAGCCCATTGGTGGTGGAATCAACACCTCTTTTGTAAAGTAAAACTGCTTCTTTATTTACAGACGCAAGTTTGTGTAGAAAGTTTCATCATTTTAAAAAAATATGACTCCTTTCCCCTAAAAGCCCTTTTCGTACTAATTTATATCAATTTCTATGAAAAAAATAAAGCGCCGGCGGCGCTTTATTACTACTTAATGAGGCTGGAATTTCTGGAGAGTGCGGGCGTAACTTTTACATACCCCAGTAAGGTATTTACTTTCTTACCATCCACCCGCAGTTCCACTTTTTGTATAGTGGGAAACTGGGTCAACGTGTTGACAATAGAATAAACAGCCAGTTTTTCGGCAACAGCTGAGGCCGGCAGGTCCTTAATGAGGTTGCCGCTAAAATCCACAATGGCTAAGCCGTCGGGGCGAACGTTAATGTCCAGGACTTTCGTACTGGCAGGGAGCGTAGCCTTGAGATCAGCCTGGACCGGCCCTTTGATTAACTCCTCCATACAAAGGCGGGCTATGCCGGTAGCTTTAGGAACAACTCTTTCTTCCGCTACCAGTTTCTGCCCTGAAGGGTCAGCAAAATACAGGATAATGTTTTTGCTGTCCCCTGTCACAGTAGGCGCTGCATTTTTCGCCGGTTCGATGACCACCGTTGGTCCGGCAGGGCTGGAATCCGGCTTTTTTTCGGCCTTATTGAAGCTTTGTTTCAGCGATGCAACCTTATCCAGAAGGCTGCACCCCGATAATAACGCGGAGACAACCATGAGTACGATTAACAAAAGGGCAATTCTTTTCACTTTCCCTCCTCCTTCTTCCACTCAATATCAGTACATGATATTAGCGAGGAAGGAAATTATGACAACTATTATCGAGTCATTTATTGTTAAGTTTAACGGGGCGAATAGCCATACTGGAAGTTTCAATCACCGTATCTACCTGGTAATTAACCTGTAATTCCTGCCATTTCTGTTTCCAGTCAATCTTTTTCCAGCTATCATAGTCTTTTTTATAGAATTTCTCTTCAAACCCGAAAATATCGCTTTGTAAAGTGCGGGCTTTTTCCACCCCCTTCACAATTTCTTCTTTTATCTCACTGTTCGCCAGCTCCTGTAAACGCCGCAGGGACTGGGAGTCTTCCAGGAACCTGCTGTCCTGCTGTTCTACCAGGTTCAGGCTGGCTTTTACTTTAATCAGGACTCCCGGCTTATTGTCCCTAAATTGGGGGACAATCTCCCCCTGGGCTCCCTTAATCTCCAGGGAAACAAATTTATCTTTCTGCCAGGGACTTTCCACAGCCAGGATTCCCGATTTAACCCCGCCGGTGGCCCAGAGCACTCCCCTGGTCTCTACCTCATTAAGCCAACCGGCAAACTTATCTGCTCTGAAGGCTGCCCCACCTCTTAACTCCAGGATCTCTTTGGGTTTTTCCTCTTTTTTTTCTTCGCCCTTTTTCCCGTTCTGCTCTTCTTCCTTTTGCGGGGGTTCTTTAATATGTTCTTTAATATGTACTTCTTTCTCGCGGGCTTCTATTTTGGGTAAAAAAGGGTCTTTTCCCGGCGTGGAAAGGGCAATTAAAAGGTCGTTGACAGTCATACCCGGAGCCACAGACTGGCCACCGCGGTTTTCTACCAGCCTGTTAAGGAAAACAGCAGTAATATTTTCCAGTTTGGGGTCAGCTTCCAGGACCTCCCGGGCTTTTCCCTTCGCTATGATAATCTGGTTCAAACGGCGAAATTCATGGCCCCGGGAAAACAGGTCGATCAAGGGTATCATACCGTCCTTAGCTGCCTCTTCCCCGATGACAATCACATTAAGATGACCCCAAAAGGGCTTGCGGGGTGAGCGGGTATTGATGTCACGGATAGCTTCAAAAATCGTCTTCCCCTGGCCGCTCACCACCCAGACAGGAGGTTCTTCGCCTCCTCCACCTCCTTCGGCCAATTTAGCAGGCAGAGCTAGCTGGGTCGTTACCTGGTAGAGCTTTTCCACTTTGTCCACACCTAAGCCTACGGCAAAGCCGATTTCGTTAATCTCCTGCTGGTTCCAGCACCCTGTAAGGAGGAAGGAAATGACTGCTGTTAACACTATAATTTTACTGCTCTTCACCCTGCTTGCCCCCTTTCCTTAGGCTGCTGACAAAAAACAGCAGCAAGGGAATCCCCAGTGTGATGATAAACCCATAAATCTCCAGGTAGTGGTAGATATGAAGTACCTGAATCAGGCCTGGAGGAAGAAGCGCAATCACCACAAAAATAGCCAGAACAGGCAAAGTCAGCTTTCTATAGCTGTAGCCCAGCAACTGGGAAGTGCCTTCGAGAAAACAAAAACTTAAGAGACTTGCATTCAGAAAGGCCGTACTCAGCCAAACAGCCAGGAAAAGGGCATCCAGTCTTTCCAGGAAACTGCTGATTCTAACCATACGGACCATTTCCAGTACAGGCCAGGCCATCCGTGCCGTTTCCTCCACACCAAAAGTGGTAAGGAGAGAAAAATAAGTAACAGCACTGGTGGCGCCACCGATCATTACTGCAAACACGCTCATTCTGGCTACACGCTCATAGGGTTTAATAAAGGGAAACAGCATTAACAGGGTAACAATAAGTCCAAAATAGGAAATAACGCTAAGAATTCCACGTCCTATTTTCCACCATTCAACAAAAACCACAGGCTTTAAATGATCCACTTCCCCATACTGGATATTGCCCAGAAGGGCCACCAGTAAAAGAAAAATGATAAAGGGAGCCAGGAATTCTGTGACCCGGGCCATATCTTCCAGGCCATTTTGTACCACCCAGTAAATCAGCAGCACCAGGCTCACAACCAGGACAAAACGTGGCGTTTCCGGCAAAAGAGCGGAATGCAGCAACTCAGCAAAAATACGCAAGCTGCCCACAGCAAGCAGGGCAAAGTAAAGAAGGAGGACCAGGGAGATGGGATATCCCAAGCCTTTCCCCAAAACCAGCAGGGCATACTGTACAATGGATTTTTCAGCATAGCGCCGTCCCAACCCGGTAATAAAACCCACTACCGCGATGGCTACACCTAATCCTAAGAAAAGGGCCAGCCATCCCATGGAACCTGCTGCGTGGACCAGCTGCCGGGGAAGCATTAAATAAAAGATCCCGTTATAGAGAATGAGCATGAGGAAGAAAGCCTGCCGCGGGGAGATGTTGCCGATTTTATTCATCTGCCTTTCCCTCCTTACTGGCAGGTTGCTCACTTTCTCCCTGTAAATATGCCTGTTTTAACATGGTAGGAGGCGGTGCTTCCTGGGGCTTTCTAAACTGGGGTGCCGTCATCATCTGCCAGCGCGGCCCCCTGACCAGGACGTCTTTCAATTCACTAACCCTCAAGGGAGCCAAAGGAGCCATGTAGGGAAACCCAAAAGATTTTAAGGAAACCATGTGGACTAAAACAGCTATCCAGCCCAGCATAACCCCGTAAATACCAAGCAGGGCGGCCATGATCATCAAGGGGAAACGTACCAGACGGAAAGGGATGGCGGCGGCAAAACTGGGTACGACGAAAGACCCGATGGCCGTCAAGGCCACCACTACCACCATAACCGGGGCCACCAGACGGGCCTGTACGGCGGCCTGACCTACGATCAAAGCACCCACAATACCCAGGGTTCCTCCCACTGCACCCGGCAAACGAATACTAGCCTCCCGTAAGAGCTCCAGGGAGATTTCCATAATCAGGGCTTCTACCAGCGCAGGGAAAGGTACGCCTTCCCTGGTACCGGCAATGGTAATGGCCAGAGGGGTAGGAATCATTTCCGGATGGTAAGTGGTGATGGCAATGTAAAGGGCCGGCAGGGTGAGAGCCGTAAATACCCCCAGATAACGTATCCACCGGACAGCAGTACCTACGAATATTCTTTCATAGTAATCCTCAGGTGACTGGAGAAACTGTACAAAAAGGGCCGGGACAATAAGACACTGGGGAGTTCCATCAATCATAATGACTACCCGGCCCTCCAAAAGGTAAGCCACAACCTTGTCGGGGCGTTCCGTATACTGCATCTGGGGAAAGGGGGACCAGGGATGATCTTCAATATACTGTTCAATACAGCCGCTCTCTAGAATGGAATCTACCTCTTTGATCTTGTCAAGCCGTTTATGTACTTCTTTTACTATTTCAGGGTTAACGATACCGTCCATATACAGCACTGAGACGTCCGTCTGAGTCTGTTTACCGATTTTGCGGGCTTCAATTTTAAGTTTGTTGGAGCGCAAACGGCGCCGGATCATGGAAGTATTAATCCGTATAGTCTCTGTAAAACCTTCCCGGGAACCCCGGATAGTTGACTCCGTATCGGGTTCCGAGATGCCCCGGGTGGCCCATCCCTTGGTCCCGATTAAAAGGCCTCTGGTGCATCCCTCAAACAAGATGGCCGTATCACCGGAAAGAAAGCCGCTCATCACATCGTCCATGTTCTCGATTTCTTTCAACTCCGCATTGTTCAGAGCACCATCTTTAGCCCAGGTGAAGATATCCTCTGGCCTGGTTAGCTCTGGAGGAATACTACGGGCATGGAGGTTCAAGGAACGGATGATAAAATTCTCAATCGCTGTTTTATTGACCAAACCATCCACAAATACTGCGGCAGCAGGCAGCCGCGTACTTCCTACCTTAAACTCCCGGAAAATGATATCGCTGCAGCCTTTGAAAACATCTTTGAGAAAATTCAGGTTATCCTGCAGGAATGGGCTAATTATTACCTTTTCCCGGCTCTTTTCTTCAAGTTGGTTTTGTTCCTCATTCTGTTTGTTTTTCTGCTCCGGAGAAACTTTGCTTTTCCCTATTTTTTCGGGACAGAGCTGGGATTCTTGTTTTTTGGAAAAGCGATTTAATTTCAAGGGTTTTTTCGTTTCTTTCATAGATCATACCTCAACCTTTATACTGCTAATAGTTATTTGCCAGCAGAGGTTGAGATATGCAAAGAAAACTTGGCTTGTGCCGGACCCCAGGCGAAGGTAGAAACCTTAGTTGCACTTGTGCCCGTAGTGCAGGGAAAAAGCCAAGCCGGAAGCGTCAGCTTCCGGCTTGGGTTGATTCCCTTTTATGGCGATAATACATGAGGCCGCTTGCCACTAAAATTGTTAAAACACTAACCACCTGCGCCGCCCTTAAATAAGGGGTGAGCATTAAGCTGTCTGTCCGTAGTCCCTCTACAAAAAAGCGACCCACTGAATACAGGATGGCATAGGTTAAAAAGACATCACCTTTTACGAGATGAGACTTTCTTCTAAACCAGAGGAGAAAAAGAAAAACACCAAGGTTCCACAAAGATTCGTAAAGAAAGGTAGGGTGCCGGTAGGCCCCGTCAATATACATGGCCCAGGGAATCCGTGCCGGGTCTACTTCATACCCGTAGGCCTCCTGGTTAAAAAAGTTTCCCCACCTGCCGATGGCCTGGCCCAGAATAATACTGGGCGCAGCAATATCGGCCGCCTGCCAGAAACTAAGTTTAGCATAGCGGGTGTAGAGGTAACCTACGATAAATGCGGCAATCAAGGCACCATGGATAGCCAGTCCGCCATGCCACACGGCAGGTATTTCTTTGGGGTACTGGCTGTAATAATCCCAGTTGAAGATCACATAGTACAGACGAGCACCTATAAAGGCCGCCGGTACACAGTAAAGAATAAGGTTTAAAAAATGATCCGGGTCCCATCCCTGGCGTTCACTTTCACGAAGCGCCAGCATAGTACCCAGTAAAATGGCCGAAGCAATTAAAATGCCATACCAGCGAACTTCGAAAGGTCCTATGGTAAAGGCAACGGGATCGATTGTAAAAAACACCCTGATATCCTCCTTGTCAGCGAAAACCTGGCCTGGGCCCAGTGTAAGCGAAGGCAGAAACCATAGTTGCACTGGTGCCTGCGGTGCATAAAATCCTACATGGTTCAGTATAACCTATTCGAAGGTGTTACTCAAGCCAAGTTCCCGACCTTTCTTGTTTAAGAAGCATGACTTCAGGAGTTACTATGAAATATGCTCGGGCAGGTATCAATGCCGTGCAGTTGCTTGCTCATAACTTATAAGGAATAGACCTCTTCTCCCTGCAATACTTTAACGTTAGCCCCCTCTAAAGCCTCTACGGCCCCCGGAATGTTTTCTACCCGCAGAATCACCAGGGCATCCTGGGAGGTTGTCCCCAGAAAAGCATACATATATTCTACGTTAATATTTTTCTCTCCCAGCTTTTCCAAAGTTCCGGCCAACCCCCCCGGCTGGTCAGGCACCTCTACGGCAATAACTTCTGTAATATCGACGATAAAACCCTTTTGCTTCAGAATCTGATAAGCTGTATCAGGCTGATTAACAATGAGCCGCAATACCCCAAAATCAGAGGTATCGGCAATGGAGAGGGCCCGGATATTGATACCGGCATCCCCCAGGATGCGGCAAACCCTGGCTAAACGTCCTTCCTTGTTTTCCAAAAAAAGCGAGATTTGCTTAACCACCATCATCCCTCCTACAAACTTCTTCTATCGATAACCCGTTTGGCTTTGCCTTCACTGCGGGGTATGGAGTGTGGTTCTACCAGTTTCACTTTGGCTGAAATCCCCAGCAAAGATTCTATCCGATGATGAATATTTTTTTCTAAAGCTTCCAGCCCCTTCACTTTATCAGAAAACATAGCCTGAGGCACTTCCACCTGTACCTCCAGCTCATCCAGGCTGCCCTTTCGATCTACTACCAGGAGATAGTGGGGTTCCGTATCACCCATTTCTAAGAGCACTGATTCAATCTGGGAGGGGAAGACGTTGACACCTCTGATAATGAGCATATCATCGGTTCTGCCCATTACTTTCTCCATGCGGACATGGGTCCGGCCACAGGGACATTCCTCCGCCTTAAGCGTCGTAATATCCCGGGTCCGATAACGAATAATGGGAATACCCTCCTTCGTTAAGGATGTAAAGACCAGTTCTCCCTTTTCTCCGGCAGGCAGGGGTTGTTCAGTTACGGGATCAATAACTTCCGGCAGGAAGTGGTCTTCAAAAATATGCAAACCATTTTGTTCCTGGCATTCACTGGCCACACCAGGACCTATGACTTCTGACAGTCCATAGATATCCGTGGCCTTAATATTCAGGCGCTTTTCAATCTCCTGGCGCATCCGTTCAGACCAGGGCTCAGCGCCAAAGACCCCATACTGAAGTTTGAGCTTCCTTTTATCCACACCCATCTCTTCCATGGCCTCAGCCAGATAGATAGCATAAGAGGGTGTACAGGCCAAAACTGTTGTGCCGAAATCTTCCATTAGCATGATCTGGCGCTGGGTGTTCCCACCAGAAATGGGAATAACGGAGGCGCCTATCCTTTCTGCTCCATAATGTACTCCCAGTCCTCCTGTAAAAAGCCCGTAACCATAGGCTACCTGGATGACAGAATCCTTGGTTGTCCCCCCACAGGTAAGGGTACGGGCCATAAGCTCTGCCCAGGTATTGATATCAGAACGGGTATAACCAACAACAGTAGGTTTTCCTGTGGTGCCGGAGGAAGCATGTACTCTGACAATTTCCGACATAGGGACGGCAAACATGCCAAAGGGATAGTTATCCCGCAAGTCTTGTTTGGTAGTGAAAGGAAGTTTCTTTAAATCATCCAGGGACTTAAAATCCCCTGGTTCAAAGCCTACTTCCTGTAATTTCTGCCGGTAGAAAGGGACATTATAATATACTCTCTCCAGCGTTTTCTGCAGCCGTTCCAGCTGTAAATTCTCTAACTGCTCCCGTGGCATACACTCATAATGCTGGTTCCAGATCACTTTCTCCACTCCTCCTGATAATGTTTAAACTTAAGTATAGGCCTAACCTTATCATCTTTCAATAGTTTTGGTAAATAACGCCCCTCCCATTGCCTAAGGCTGGTACTTTATGCCATGATAAAAGAAGAAAATGGTCATACTAACGAAAGGCAAGGCCTTTGGAGGGGTAATGTGAAAACGATATCCACGTATTTGGGGATTGCAGCAGGTTCTTTTATTTTTGCTTTTGGTCTAAATTATTTTATTATTGCCAACGGTCTGGCGGAAGGCGGTTTCACCGGTATCGCCCTGATTATCCATTATCTTGCCGGCTGGCCTGTAGGCACCATCCTCTTTTTACTTAACCTGCCCTTGTTTTTTGTGGGCTGGAAAAAGTGGGGCAAATCTTTTGTTTTAAAAACCCTCCTGGGGGTAGCAGCTGTCTCTGTGGCCGTAGATCTAACCCAGGGTTTCGGACTAAAGACCCATGATCTTCTCCTGGCTGCCCTTTACGGCGGAGTCCTGTCGGGAGTGGGTTTAGGCCTGGTCCTGCGCTTCGGGGCCACTACCGGAGGTGTGGATATTATTGCCCGCTTGATCAATGAGCGTACCGGTATCAGCATGGGCAAATTCTACTTCCTTTTTGACCTTTTTGTCCTCTCTACGGTTGCGTTTTTATTCGGTCTGGAAAAGGCCCTTTATACTTTAGTGGCCGTAGGAGTCTTTAGCCAGGTGGTGGACCGGATCATCGAAGGATTTGATGAAGCCAAGGCCGTCATGATTATCTCCGAATCGACCCCGCAAATCGCTGAGACAATCATTAAGGAACTGGACCGGGGAGCTACCATCCTGAAAGGACAGGGAGCCTACACCGGCCGGGAAAAAGAAGTGCTGTACGTAGTAGTAAGCAGATACCAGTTATTGCGCCTCAAGAGTATCGTGCAAGGTGCTGACCCCCGGGCTTTTGTCATCGTCAACGATGTGCGGGAAGTCCTGGGTGAAGGCTTCCGCCGGCCGGGATAGATTAGTTGTTAGTTGATAGATGGTAGTGTAAATAAAGAATCGCTGGGATATCCGGCGATTCCATTATTTATCCAGCCTGGCCCCAAACTGCCTCAATTTAGTCTGGACCCACTGAATCTGCGTCATGTCAAAATCGGCAGGGTTTTCCCCGTAGAGCACGGCCCTGGCCGCAGCCACACCAGCGGCATCTCCCAGGACCGCAAGGTTAGGCAAAACCCTGAGCTCTGCCCAGGCGAAAGAAGAACAGCCCGTAGCATATCCGGGTACCAGCAGGTTTTTTATTCCTGTTACTGTGAGCATCCTGTAGGGCAGGTAAACGGGATTCTTCGGTTCCCCCCCTGCCTCCCACCAGTCGGGCCTTAACCAGCGGGTAACGGGCCAGTCATATTTCCCGCTCATTTTGAGGTCCTGGGGAAGGTAAGCGTTTATATCCATCATATAGTAGCCCAACCCTATCCGGTCAGGGTAATTTTCCCGGTCCCCGCCATCTTCCGGGCCGCTGCCGGCAAACTGAACCTCCCGTGTTGTCACAGCGTAATCGGTATCTTCCCCTCCTTGTAAAGAAGAGTCCTGCTGCAGCTTTCCATGCACAGATTCCCTGATATACATGACTTCTCCGACCACTGGTTTCCCCTGCCTGTCTAAAACCAGTTCAACTTCACCAAAACCATATTCCTGCCCATCTTCAACCACTTTGAACTGGCGCAGGGCATTTAAAAAGTCGGGGTTCATAAGAAAATCACGGGCCTCTGCCCAGGCCTGGTCTGTGGTACGATGCCCCGGCACAGTGAAAGCAGGATAATTGCAAGTCCCTTTATCACGATCGTGAGCCCTGCCATCCACATTAAATACCAGCAGTGTGTTAATCCACCATTCCTCACTGCCTGCCCCATCCTGGGCAGCATTAATAGGCTTAATGGCAAAACCCCTGCTCTCGTACTTTTCATTGAAACTGGTAACAACCGGATCAGTAGCCCAGGTTAATTTTCCTCCGGCCAGTCCCCAGCTCCCTTTGGTATCCCGGGTAAAGACCCATTCACCACCCACAGGTTTAGGCACAGGAGGGACCTTAACCCCTTTTACCTTAAACATTAGGGTAGCCGCCTGCTGCCTTACCCAGCCTGCCTGACGTTCTTCCTCCGGCAAATATTCCCGCGGCCAGTCCTGCCTGCCCACTGTGAGGGGTGCCCCCGCCAGGCGGCTCAAACGCCCGTCGTCGGAGGCATCAATAAAAACCTGGGCTTTCACATTGCATTTTACATTACGCCAGACAATGGGGCCGCTCCCGTCCCTTTCTATGGCTGACAGCTGTAGCCCTTTAATCTTTCCCTCCGCGACGTCGAGAGACTTGATGTCATAACTGTACAAAATACTAAGGTTTGCAAAGCTGTTCAAGTCTTTTTTCATCGTTTCCGCCATACCCCGGGTACTGTAAAACTGACCGCTTTCCGTAAACCAGCGGCCAAAAGACCCCCGGGTCACCAGTTCATTCTTCCAAAGCCTGATATCGGCAAAATTCTGTCCACCGACTGTAGCTAACCCACCCAGCGTATGAACAGGTTCCGGTACAACCAGTAGCACTTTCTTATCAGGGGCGGCTGCCGCAGCATTACGGGCTGCAGCACAGCCAGCCATCCCCCCGCCGTAGACTACAATGTCCTGGGAACTATAATGCTGGGTCGTGGGAACCAAAAGATATATGAAAAGAAACAGAATAGAGAAAAGTATCCGCATTGTTCCGCACCTTGTACTTAAGTTTTTCTTTAACAATTGTAAATTATTATGAAATTCATCGCAATCTTACCATGGAAAAAAGTAAATTGATATTTTATGAAAACAGCTATGGGGCTTCGTTAACCACTAACCGTGAACCGTGAACAGTTATACTGTTCCTATCTATGTAATAAGAGGCTGGATATGAACCAGCCTCTTATTTTAGTTCCAGCCTTTCCTGGTGTTTCATTCTAAAGAATAAACTAAGAAGTCCATCGCCGATATGGGTATTCTCCACAATCACGCCCTCCGGCACATGAATATGCTGGGGAGCAAAGTTCCAGATACCGGTAACTCCTCCAGCAATTAAGAGATCCGCTATTTCCTGAGCTACCGAAGCCGGTGTGGTAATAACACCAATGTGGATCTGTTTCTGGTGTAAAAAGGGGCTCAGTTTTTCTATGCTTTGCACGGTGAAGCCATTAATGTTCTCCCCGATGATGGCAGGGTTTATATCAAAAATCCCTTTAAGATTTAAACCTCTCCGTCTAAATCCCTGATAATTGATGAGGGCCCTGCCCAGGTTGCCTACCCCTACCAGCACAGCTTTATACTGTTTTTCAATCCCCAGGATTTCACAGATGGCTTGATAAAGTTCAATGACCTTGTAACCATATCCTTGCTGTCCAAACTCTCCGAAGTAGCTTAAATCCTGCCTCAGCTGGGACGAGGTAATACCCATTAACTGGCTTAATTCCCGGGAAGATACCCGCTCCAGCCCTTCATCTACCAGGACCTGCAAGTACCTGTAATACATGGGTAACCTTTTAATGACAGCGGCCGGTACTACAACGGGCCCAGTCCTTATTGGCATTATACATCACCACTTTCTTGGTTCTTGTTCTGGTGAAGATAAGGAGGGTGTGCAGATATTACTTCACGGGCTACAGGGTTTTCCTGGCAGGTAATCATACCCTGTTTGCCGCTCCTAACCTGCAGGAACTTCTTAGTTAAACGGCTGTCCACCAGCACCCCGGGACCTCCCAAACAGCCTCCCTGGCAGCCCATGCCTTCCACAAAAGTAGCTTCGATTTCATTTTTCGCCAGTTTGGTTAAAACCTGGGTGCATTCCACCAGGCCTTCTCCCTTGAGGGTCTTCACATCACTTCTTTTTTCCTTGGGTAATGCCGCAAGAAAAGCCTGCGTAACACCCCCGGCGAAGGCAAACCCCTGCCCGTGGGCTGAGGCCTGGACTTCGTCCTCGTTATTTGCCTGTATCTCAGAAACATTTATGCCGGCAGCCACAAAAAGAGCCGCCAGTTCCTCATAAGTGAGAACAGCATCAATACAACCCGCTTCCAGGGCTTCGCGTTTTTTAGCTATGCAGGGACCAATAAAGACGGTCTTCACTTCCGGATCCTGCTCTTTGAGCATGGCAGCCGTGGCCACCATGGGACTTACGCAGCTTGAAATATTCTTTTCTATATCTTTAAAATTATCTTTAATCACTTTAACAAAGGCCGGGCAACAGGAAGAGGTTAAAAAGGGGATCTCTTCCGGTACCTTCTTTAAATACTCCTCGCCCTCGGCCATAGCCACGATATCAGCGCCAACAGCCACTTCCACTGTTTTGGCAAAGCCCAGCTGTTCAAGAGCCGCAAAAATGCTGCGCGGGTCATCTTTTTGCCCAAACTGGCCAATAATAGACGGGGCTACCAGGGCCAGAACCCGGCTCTTACTCTTTAGTAAGGCAATCACTTTTAATAGCTGGGAACGGTCGGATATGGCGCCAAAGGGGCAACTGATTACACAGGCACCACAGTCTACGCATTTATCATGATCAATAACAGCCTTCCTGTCTTCCCCCGATTTAATGGCCTTAACACCACAGGCCTGTTCACAGGGTCGATGGATTTCCAGAATGGCCCCGTAGCGGCAGGATTTCTTACACAAACCACACTCCACGCAGCGATTCTGGTCAATATAGGCCTGATTCTGAACAATGGAGATTGCTCCCCGGGGACAGCTTTGCTGGCAGGCATGCACCAGGCAATTTCTGCAAGCGTTAGTTACAAAGAATTTATTGATGGGACACTGCTCACAGGCGATATCAATGACTTCAACCTGAGATTTCACATCATTGGAAAATTTTAATGCTTTTTCTATTAAGTTACCTAGAGCTTTCCTGTGATTCTCTGCAGTTAGGGAAAGCCCCAGGGCTAGCTTTATTCTTTCCGCGTAAATAGCCTTCTCTTTGTATTCACAACAACGATAGCGGTGTTGATGCTGTTCCACCAGTTTTTCCGGCAAATCGTCAATTTCCTCCGCCAGCTTACCCTGCCAGTACAGGCGTGCTACTTCTGTAAAAACACGCCGCCTGATTTTAGTTATTTCGCTAACATGATTCATTTTCCTTCTCCCCCTTCTGCAGTAGCTGTAAGATTGTGTTTCGCAATTCCTCAGGGGTTATTCGCTCTATAAGTTTCCCTGCCAGCAGTACATTGGGACCCTTCCCGCAGTTTCCCAGGCAAGTACGGCTAATAATTTCCAACCGTTCAGGATATTTCCCACGTACTTCCTCCAGTACCTGGGCTAAATCCAAAGCTCCATAAAGATGACAGGATGTCCCGACGCACATTTCTACTGTAATTTTCTCCATCGCAAACCTACTCCTCACACCCATTTTATATGGACCCTTTTACCCCGTCCTGCCAGGAGACCTGCTAGACGCTGCAGTAGTGTGGCCCTTAATCCTAAATGAAAAGGAAGATCATCTTTCATATGGGCCGGATTTACTCTTAGGCCCACCATTAGTTCAATTTCGTCACATTCCAACAGCCACTTAAGTAAGCGACTGGCCCCATCTTTCTTGTTTCTCACATGAACAGTTCCTTTTTCCAGGAGCTCTACAACTTTAGTCAACGTAATGATTCCTTCAGTAACCAGATCGACTCCGGGTAAAGAGGCCGTAGGCGGAATAAGGGGATCATCATAAAAATAATCCACAACAAGCTCCGCTTTCCTTTCCCTGGCTACGATATTTGCCGTAGTACCACCGCACACGGCCCTCCGTTTTTCTCCTTGAAAAAACTCCAGAACGACACGGGAATCATCTTTCTCCGCAAGAGGAGGACCGCTTAACATAATACCCCGAACAGGTTTCCGCAGTTTTAGCACCACCGCCGTTATATCATCCCCCGGTTCCAGAGCGCTAAAAGTTTCACAGTGTTCCAAAATCTCCTCCGCAATTTCCTGGGCTGGGGCCAACAAATTAATTTTATTTCCCAGAATTTTCATAAGCCCGTCAAGCCCCAGTCCTAGGGGAAGCAGGGCCCCGATGCCGGCATGAGTTACCCCATCACTAACAAGAATAATCATATCTCCTTCTGCAAGCTGAAGGCTTGTTTCGATAATATTTCTCCCGGCGATATTTTTGACATTGCCGGTGAGGGGAATAATGTCAGATTTACGCACCAGTAAAACGGGAGGATTATCTACCTGGGTAGCCTGAAACCCTCCCTCCTCGTCGATCTGGATAACCGTAAAGGTACTGTAGGCAATTTTTCTTATCTGGCATACAGGCAATGTTTCCGTAATCGTATGCACAACTTCCGGCAGAGGGACTCCCTTTGCCAAAAGATTGGCGGCTATCTTACTGGTGAGGGTGGCCAGGATGTTGGCTTTTACCCCACTGCCCAAGCCGTCAGACAGTACAACTATCGTGGAATTCTGTCCTTTTTTGATTTCCACAACATCACCGCATAATTCCTCACCTTTTTTGGCCAGGCTGGCCATACCGGTATCTAATGCATATTTCAAAATTCTTCACGCTCCAGGTGTTTTAACAGTTCCATCAGTGTAGCTTTCGTTGCGGCGGTGGTTTCCCCCAGCAGTCCTGCAATGGTCTGGGCTACCATCATCTGCTGGTTAATGACTTCTTTGGCTTTAACCATCACATCCTCTTTCATCTTCTGATACTGGATTCTATTTTCTTCACTTTTGGTAATATCTGTAATAATGACCATGACCAAACCATCTTCCTGGAGGGGTGTGGCAATCTGGCGTGTCATCAGGCCCCATTCAGGATAATAAACTCTGTTTTCCGTAAGGGATCTTCTCCCTTCCAACACCAGTTCATAGTGCTGGGTATTCAAATAATCCGATAATTTTAAACCAGTCTTTAAAGGGATACGGGAAAATAATTTTTGGGCTGCAGGATTAAAATCCCGTACAACCATGTCCTTATCCAGCACGAGAATACCATTGGGAGTACTTTGCACAATGGTGGAGGCCAATGACTCGGCCCGTACCCGCATATAAGGTATGCACATTTCGGGCACAGCCAGCCCGGCCAGCACAGCTACAGCTTTATCACGACAACTCTTATAGCCGCAACCTTCGCAGTTACGTTCATCTTCCCTGGTAAACTTGCCCATTTTAGCCAAAACGGCTTTAATTTCCTTCTCGGAAAAATTTTCTTTCTTCACTTCTTTCCCCGAAAAACTTTTTTTGAGGTTCAAATTTTCTATCAGTGGACGGGATTCAATTTGAAGATGCTCTTTGTAATATTCTTTTATTAACTGCTTTCTTTTGTAAAGGCCATAAGGAGAATCCATGGCGGGACCACCCACACAACCACCCTGGCAGGCCATCATTTCAATAAATATGGGCTGGACATCTTTTTTACGTAAAGCATCCAGTATTTCGCAGCAATTCTCAATACCTTCAACGGACCAGTATTCTTCGTCCAGTCCCCACTGCCCTTTCATGGCATACAGCACACCGTTGTGCAAAGGAAAGAGCCTTGTCTCCAATCTTTCGCCAGATGCTTTAAAAGTCTCCTCCCCTTGTGCCGTAATCTGATTCAAAAAGGTTTTCAACTGGTTAAAAGTCATCGCTGCATCAAGCCCGTTTTCTTCTGCCTCCCGCAATTTAGCAATACAAGGACCGGCAAAAACAACTTTAATATCCTTGCCGTAACATTCCTGTAAATGCCTGGCATGGGCAACCATAGGCGAAAGCACGGGCAAAAGATTCTCCTTTAGCTCCGGGTAGTATTTTTCTACAAGATTTACAATCACAGGACAGCAGGTTGATATTTTCGTAATTCCGTTACTTCTGGCAATTTCTTCCTGATACCCTTTAACCGTATACCGGGCTCCTACAGCTGTTTCCTCCACTCTGGTAAAACCCACTCTTTCCAGCATCTTTATAACCTTCCCTGCTCCCTGGGGAAAACTGGCTGGGAAACTGGGGGCCAGGCTTAAATAAACTGGCTCCCTTCGACTAAAAAAATCTTTTATTTTAAAGGTCTGATTTCGTACAATTTTGGCTTTCTGCGGACACTCAACCACACATCTGCCGCAAAGAACGCAGCGGTCTGCATCCACTTTGGCCTGGTTGCCTTTAAAACTTATGGCTTTTACTGGACAGGCACGCAGGCAGCGATAACAATCCTTACAATCTGCCTGCCGTGTGGAAATAATATCAGTCACAATATTTCACATCCTCCCCGGTGCCTTTCCACCAGAAAAGGCACATCATCAGGCCCCACCCTTTCATATACCACACCATCAATAACAACAATAACTCCCTCTGTACAGCGTCCCTGGCAAAAACTTGCCCCCAGTTTAGTTTTTACGGGAGCTTCTCCCAGAACTTCCTGAAACCTGGTGATAACGGCATGGGCACCCTTTAAATGACAGGAACTCCCAACACAAACAAAGACTTCCATGGCCAGTTCCTCCTCATCCCTCTGCTATTCTTCTTCAAGAATAATCCCGCGCCCTTTCTTTGTCAATATTTTAACAATCATTACCGTGCTTACAATTTTTACTATCAGGGCCTCAAACTGGTCTTATTCATCCCCTCCTGGCATATAATCTACAAACCTTTCCGGTGGAGAATGAAACATGTATATCGATGAGCGTCCATTTTGTCCACTCTTAACTATTG
>CAZWTM010000038.1:0-23482 GCA_964637385.1 uncultured Peptococcaceae bacterium | reverse complement strand
AATCTAAGATTAAGCGAGATATTCAAAGAAAACCAAAGATTATAGAGGGAGGTGAAAAAATGCAGGCCACCGTATTTGCACCGGCTACCTGCGGTGAGATCGTCCAGGGCACATTTAATGACATTAACGTGCATATTACCTGTCCCATTAACTATTACAGCAAGGTAACGGCTTGTCGCAAGGGTTCACCAGGTGTAAATGTTTACCCAGAAAATCGTTACAAAGCCAAAAGGGCCGTTCTTTTGACTCTAGAATACCTGAAGGTAAACGCCGGGATGGAAATAATCATTGAGAGCGATATACCCGTTGGCAAAGGAATGGCCAGCAGTACGGCAGACATTGCCGCTTCCGCCCAGGCTACGGCTCTTGCCCTGGGGCATTACTTATCCCCACACATCATCAGCGAGATTGCTTTAGCCATAGAACCAAGTGATGGGCTTTTTTACCCGGGAATAGTTGCCTTTGATCATGTCAGAGGCAAGTATTACCAGTATTTGGGTAATTCTGTAGACCTAAGTATCATTGCTTTTGATTACGGTGGAGAGATTGACACCATCGCCTTTAACAAACGTCCCGACTTGCCGCAAAAAAACAGGGCCAAAGAACATATCATCCGTAAAGCTTATTCCCTGGTAAAGCAGGGTCTCAACAGCAATAATTTAAAGCTTATTGGTGAAGGAGCTTCCCTCAGTTCCCTGGCCAACCAGACCATCATTTATAAACCTTATCTGGAAGAAATCATAGAATTGGCCACAAAAATGGGGGCTTATGGGGTTAACACAGCCCACAGCGGTACACTCATCGGCATTTTTACCAAGTCTCAAAGCTCCTTAACCAATGCATTGACAGAAGAAATCCTGAAACAATTTCCCTTTCTTGAACTGCGTGGAAAATTCTCCCTGGTAAACGGCGGCTTTGCCAGAGAAATAAGAACTAAAGCAGCAGGGGAGGCTAACCTTTAAAATGATCACAATAAATCGTCAGCATGGCGGCAATCTTTTTAAAGCATCCCAGGAATATCAGAAAAGCCAATTTCTTGACTTTAGCGCCAACATCAACCCTCTGGGCCCCCCAACATCCGTTTTAAAAGCCATAGAAAAAAACTTGTCACCTTTAATCGCCAACTATCCTGACCCCGATTGTGTTCAACTGAAAACCACCCTTGCCCAATATCTCCAAATACATAAGAAACAAATTCTTATGGGCAATGGAGCCTCCGAGCTTATTTTCCTTTTGTTAAAAGATTTACTGCCCCCTAAAGTTTTTATTCCCGTACCCACTTTTTCCGAATATACATACGCTGCCCTGGCCTGTAAAGCTGAGATCATCCAGATCCCCTTGCTAGGGGAGGATTTCTCTGTTCTCCATGATAATTTCCTGGCTGAAGCAGGAAAAGGAGACCTGGTGATTATCTGTAACCCCAATAACCCTACAGGTCAGCTTTTCGAGAAAAATACCCTTGAAAGGATTCTCAACAAAGCTCTCCAACAAGGGTTTTATGTATTGCTGGATGAATCTTTTATGGATTTTGTGGAGAATAAACCAGTATTTTCTTTTATAGGAGAATTGGACAAACATCCCCAGCTTTTTATCCTTTATTCCCTGACTAAATTTTTTGCTCTGCCAGGTTTAAGAATAGGCGTTTTACTTGGTGATCCTTCTAAAATCGAAAGACTGGAAAAGGGCAAGGATCCCTGGAATGTCAACGCCCTGGCCCAGCTGGCTGGTACCGTGGCTTTACAGGATCAGGAGTATATAGATAAGACCTTCCATTACATGCAAAAAGCCAAAAAAATTCTTTATCGTGACCTGCAGACAATACCGGGCCTCAAACCTTTTTATCCTCAGGCAAATTTCATTTTCTGCAAATTAATCAATGGCACTTCTGCTACGGAATTGGTACAATATTTGGGGAACAGAGGGATACTGGTAAGGAATTGCAATACTTACCCCCTGCTCGGCGAATCCTACATCAGGATTGCCGTAAAATCTTTGGAACATAATGAGCAGTTAATCCGAAATTTAGTGATCTGGTCTCAGGAAATGGGAGGAAAACATGCCCAGCAGGCTGATTTTTGTCCGGCACGGACTGACCATCTGGAATTATGAATTCCGTTATCAGGGGCATACTGATATTGAACTGAGTAACGAAGGAATAGCCCAGGCCAAAGCTTTACAAAAAAGGTTAAGCACGGAAGATCCAGCTGCCATATATAGCAGTGACCTGCGCCGGGCCTGGCAAACGGCCCAAATCATTGCGGAAGCCTTCGGTTTACCAGTAAAACTTCTTCCGGAACTGAGAGAAATCAATTTTGGTGTATGGGAAGGGCTTACTTATCCCGACCTGGAAAAAAAGTATCCTGACCTTCTGAAGACATGGTTAGAAACCCCTGACCAACTGGTAATACCGAGAGGCGAGACCTTTGCCATGGTTCAGGAGCGGGCTATCAAGGCAGTAAAAGACATTATCCAGCAATATCCTGATAATACGGTCATTATTGTTACTCACGGGGGAACCATTGCCGCGATCCTCTGTGGTCTCCTGGGAGAACCCTTGCGTAACATGTGGAAGTACAAACATGGCAATACAGCGGTGACTATCGTAGAAGTGGATAAAAAACAGGTAGTGGTGGAGAAATTAAATGATACCTCTCATTTAAGATAAGACTTATGAAGGTGGGAAGAGAGTGGTTAAGGGTAATAATAAGTGGCAGACCATCTGGAACCTACCGCGTTTACTTAAAAAAAGCTGGTATTATTTTAAAAATCCCCATGTCTCGAAAAAACGTAAACTGCTGGTCCTTTTGCTGGGTCTGGGCTATTTAATCTGGCCTTTTGACCTGATTCCGGTTATTCCCCTGATAGGTCAAATCGATGACCTGGGGATAATCTTTTTCCTGCTTAACTGGTTTGTGCATAAATCCGAATCCGAAGCCATAGAGACTGAATATTATTTTGTCGATGAAAAGGAGCTAAAAAAATAAACGTGTAGTAAAACACTACCCGTTTATTTTTTTATGATAAAATTAATTTAGCTGGTCGGAGGTTTCCTCTTCCTTAGCAGCAGGTACATTCAGGTTGATACTATCATCTTCCATTTCTATACCGTACAGGGCATCACCGGAATAAACCGGCTCTATAAAGTATCGAACAGTTTTGTTTTTTTCCTTTTTCACTTATATGACACCTCAACTACATCTGTTTTTTTTTCTAATACTATTATTAATACTATTATTATATTAACGAAAGGAGGTTAATTATGCTTAAATGGCTTTTGGCCTTTACCATAATTCCTCTTTTGGAACTGGCGCTTTTAATCAAGATAGGGGGCTACGTAGGCGTACTGCCTACCATTGTATTGGTGATCAGTACAGGCTTTATTGGTGTTTTTTTAGCCCGGGCACAAGGTTTTCGTCTTTTAAGGCAAATACAAAGAAATATGGAAAATGGCATTGTTCCCGGTAATGAGCTGCTGGAAGGTCTACTCCTTTTGATTGGCGGCATTTTTTTGATAACACCCGGCTTAATCACGGATACCGCAGGCTTTTTGCTCCTTTTACCCTGGACACGGGTCAGGATGAGGGAAATCTTGAAAAGAAAATTAGCCCGGATGATCCGAGAAGGTACTTTTTTTATTAGAATTCATTAAGAAAACCCATCACAAAAAATTTTTTTGTGATATAATGCCAATAATACAATTATATTTACCGCTACGGATGACTAAGGAGGTAAAATGGTGATCACAGAAAAGTTTTCATTGGAAGGGTTAACCTTTGATGATGTTTTATTAGTCCCGGCAAAATCAGAAGTACTGCCAAGGGATGTTGATATTACGACGCGGTTGACGGCAAAGATTAAATTAAATATACCCATTATGAGTGCCGGAATGGATACGGTAACAGATTCCAGAATGGCCCGTGCCATGGCCCGGGAAGGTGGAATAGGGGTTATCCATAAAAACATGTCAATTGAGGATCAGGCCCTGGAAGTTGATAAAGTAAAAAGATCAGAACATGGCATCATCACAGACCCCGTTTTCTTGAGCAAAGACCACACCATTTACGAAGCCCTGGAAATCATGGAACGCTATCACATCTCAGGCGTTCCTATTACAGAAGGTCGTAAACTCGTGGGGATTTTAACCAACAGGGACTTGCGTTTTGAAACGGACTACAGCCGTAAGATTGACGAAGTTATGACCAAGGACAACCTGATTACTGCTCCTGTCAATACTACTCTGGAAGAAGCCAAGGAAATACTCCGTAAACATAAAATCGAAAAATTACCTCTGGTAGATGAGGACTACAATTTAAAAGGCCTTATTACCATTAAAGACATTGAAAAAGCCATAAAATATCCTAATTCTGCCAAAGACGAAAACAGCCGCTTACTGGTAGCGGCGGCAGTGGGTGTTTCCTATGATACGATGGCTAGAGTAAAAGCCCTGGTCGAAGCCAAGGTGGATGCCATCGTCGTGGATACTGCCCATGGACATTCCCTGGGTGTATTAAAAACTGTAGAACAACTACGTAAAATGTACCCCGATCTCCAGATCATTGCCGGTAATGTGGCCACGGCCGAAGCCACAAGGGATTTGATCCAGGCCGGGGCCAGTGCTGTCAAGGTGGGAATTGGCCCGGGTTCTATCTGTACTACCAGGGTAGTTGCGGGAATTGGTGTTCCCCAGCTAACAGCCATTTATGATTGTGCTCAAGAAGCACAAAAATATAATATTCCTATCATCGCCGACGGAGGCATAAAGTACTCCGGTGATATCACCAAAGCCATTGCTGCAGGGGCGGATGTGGTTATGATCGGCAGCCTCCTTGCAGGTACAGAAGAAAGCCCCGGAGAAATCGAAATATACCAGGGCAGAAGCTACAAAGTATACAGGGGCATGGGTTCCCTGGGTGCTATGCGGGAAGGCTCCTGCGACCGCTATTTCCAGGAAAACATTCCTAAGCTTGTCCCCGAAGGGGTAGAGGGTCGTGTACCTTACAAAGGACCGGTGGCAGAAACCATCTTCCAGCTCCTGGGCGGTCTCCGTGCCGGCATGGGATACACGGGCTGTAAAAACATTCATGAATTAAAGACGAAAGCCCGTTTTATCAGGCAAACGGCTGCAGGATTAAAAGAAAGCCACCCCCATGATATTCAGATTACAAAAGAGGCTCCCAATTACTCACTTTAAGTGTTTAACATACTGCAATCAAGGACCGGTTATAAAAAACCGGTCTTTTTTCATTAAATAGCCCATATAAACTAGATAAATCAGGTATAGAAGGGCCAGTTCAGAATAAATATGTCTTAAAGAGAGGAAGGAGGGGATTCATATTTCCGTATTGGTCTTTTCGAGGCGACGTCTCGCCCAATTGTTTTTGGTCTTAGTGATCGTCATTACCACTTTGGGGATTTTCCATACATCCCTGAAAAACACGGCCGAAGAAGTAGTCAGTGTCCTGGTTCCCGGTATCAAACTACATCCCATTTATGCGGTTGATATACAGGAGAAAAAGGTAGCCATATCTTTTGATGCAACCTGGGGAAATACGCGCACTCCCCATATTTTGAACATATTAGCCAAGCATAACCTGAAAACCACCTTTTTTTTAACTAATATCTGGCTTAAACAATATCCCGATTTAGCCAAGGAAATTACAGCAGCAGGACATGAAATCGGGCTTCATTCGGCGAATCACCCTAAACTCACCGATTTAAACGACGAAAAAATCAGGCAGGAACTTTTAGATAACGCAAAACTTATCACCGAAGTAACAGGACAAAAACCATTCCTTTTTCGACCGCCTTTTGGGGCTTATAACAACCGTGTCATCACCATTTCCCGTCAACTTAATCTTGTGCCCATCCAGTGGAGTGTAGATTCCTTAGACTGGCAAAACCTGTTGGCAAACCAGATTGTGGAAAGGGTAACCAAAAAAATTCATCCTGGGGCTATCGTGCTTTTTCATAATGACGGTACGAACACCCCCCAGGCTTTGGAACCCATTATCCAGTATTTACACAACCAGGGCTACAGTATTGTTCCCATTTCAGAGCTTATCTACAAGGATAATTACTATATCGATGTGGATGGTATACAGAAGATTAAAAAATAGGGGTATGGTTTTACAGACCATACTCTTTTTTGGTCTATATAAACTATATTAACTGGCTTAACCGGGGGAACATATGGTAAAATTTCATTATATATAAATAGATATCTAACGGGAGGCAGGGTGCCATGCGTAAAAGTATTACCCATCTTACCCCTTACAATCCTGGGAAATCCCTGGACCAGTTAGAAAAAGAAACAGGGAAAGAGATTATTAAACTCTCGGCAAATGAAAGCCTTTGGGGACCTTCCCCCCAGGTTCGCCACGCCTTACAAGATGCTCTTCATCAGCTGCATTTATACCCTGACGGGATGGCCACTCAGTTAAAAGACGCCTTAGCTAAGCTTTGGGATTTGGGTGTCTCCAACTTTATTCTCGGAAACGGAGCAGATGAATTAATACTGCTTACCGCCCTTGCCTTCCTTAACCCAGAGGAAGAGGTGCTGATACCTGTTCCCACCTTCAGCGAGTATGAGACAGCTGTGACTATTGCAGGGGCTAAACCGGTTTTAATCAACCAGCCTTCATTGCGGTTTGATTTACCCGGACTAGCCAGGTTCCTTTCGTCCAAAACCAGAATGGTTTTTCTTTGTAATCCCAACAATCCCACAGGAACATATTTTACCCATGAGGAATTAAAGGCTTTTTTACAAAATATTCCTCATAATATTATCGTCGTCCTTGACGAAGCTTACTGCCATTATGCAGTCAATCCAGATTTTCCACGCTCCCGGGAACTTATTAAAGATTTTCCTAACTTAATTATTCTAAGAACATTTTCTAAAGTATTTGCTTTAGCCTCCCTAAGGGTAGGTTATGCAGCGGGCTGGGAAGACAAGATAAACATCATGGAAAAAGTTCGCCAGCCTTTTAATGTCAATACCCTGGCTCAGCGAGCAGCGCTGGCTGCCCTGCAAGACCAAGCATACACTGAGAAAGTAATTAGCGAGACCATTCAAGAGAGAAACTGGCTTACTGCACAATTAGCTACTCTTGGTCTTTTTGTCCTGCCGTCCCAGGCTAATTTTATCCTGGTGGAATGGAAAAAGGATGCCTCCTTAGCCGCGCAAAGGCTTTTACATGAAGGCATCCTGGTTCGAAACACCGCATCTTTTGGTCTCCCCAACTGGCTCAGGATAACCATCGGGCCCCATCCCCTCATGGAATCACTGGTTCTCGCTTTGCCAAGAGTTTTATCCTAGATTAACTTACTGCCAACCGACGAAGGAGTTTTATTTCCTCCAGAGCCCTGCCAGTACCTCTGGCTACACAGGCCAGGGGATCATCAGCAATATGAACCGGCATATTGGTAGCATTGGCGATTACCCTATCAATGTTTTTCAAAAGGGCGCCGCCCCCGGTTAGGGTCATACCCAGCTCCATAATGTCTGCTGCCAGCTCCGGTGGCGTTTTTTCTAAAGTGGTACGAATCGCTTCAATAATAGCATTAATGGGTTCGGCCAGGGCATCGGAAATTTCCCGGGCCGATACCTCTATCCCGTTGGGAAGGCCGGTAGCCAAGTTTCTCCCTTTTACGAGATAAACCTCGGAAAGAGGGGGATCAGTGGCATAACCTATTTCGATCTTAGTTTTTTCGGCAGTACGGTCACCCACATCCAAATTATAAGCCCTACGCATATAACGGATGATGGCTTGATTCATTTCATCGCCACCCACACGTAGGGACTTGCCAACGACCACTCCTCCCAGCGAAATAATTGCCACCTCTGTAGTCCCTCCTCCAATATCCACCACCATACTCCCCCTGGGTTCTTCTACTGGTAAACCGGCGCCTATGGCTGCAGCCACCGGTTCCTCTATCAGATATGCTTCCTTTGCTCCTGCTTGCTGGGCTGCTTCTAATACCGCTCTTTTTTCCACCTGGGTAATCCCCAGGGGTATACCGATCAAAACCCTGGGTTTTACCATTCCCATGCCTTTAAGGGCTTTGGTAATAAAATACTTTAGCATCAGCCTGGTAATGTTAAAGTCGGCGATTACACCGTCTTTCAGGGGGCGAATAGCCATAATATTGGTTGGTGTTCTACCAATCATCTCTTTGGCTTCATCGCCCACCGCCAGTAGCTCTCCTGTTTGGGCATTGACTGCTACCACAGAAGGTTCTTTTATAATAATTCCTTTTCCTTTCATAAAAACCATAGTATTGGCCGTACCTAAATCAATGCCGATATCCTTATACAATCGCAGATTAAATGAAAAGGGCTTTTTGCTCATCCCGGTAAACACCTCATCAAGCTTTATCTATCTTTATCTCTAGTATTTATTAAGCCAGTTAATTCAATGCAGAAAAAAGGGATTTTCTTATACAGGGAGAATATATGTTTTAGAATGAACAGGAGGTAAGAGAAATGTGGTTTTTCGTCATGCTCATTTTCTTCTTCCAAATATTATTTCTTATACTTCTTTTAGATAAACTGGAAAAAAGGAATCAGGTACCAAAAAAAGAAGTTAGCTGTGATCATCATCACTGAAAGCCCACCAAAGGGCTTTTATTTTTTGTTTTCTTCCCTTAATATGAATATTGGCAGTAAAATAAAATATTTTTATTCGATTTTTCGTATAAATTTCTTGTATTTCGCGTAAAAATGTGCTTTAATATTCTCATTGCATCTAACAGGAAGCATTTCTAACGAAGTTTGGCATAAGTGTCACTAGGCTTCCACCTGCGCAATGCTTGGCGTGAGCCAAGTTTTCTTTATGTTAGTAAAAAGGGGGGATCTAAGGATGAAACAGTGTCGTCTTAATCAAAATCAAACACCTTTATTTACAGCATTGATGAAATATGTAAAAGATGGTACAATTCCTTTCCATGTACCCGGTCATAAACAGGGAAGAGGTAATAGAGAACTCCAGTCTATCCTGGGAGAAACCTGTCTAAATATTGATCTGACCTGCATGGAAGATTTAGATAACATCTGTAATCCTGTTAGTGTCATTAAGGAAGCCCAGGCTCTGGCCGCCGAACTGTATGAGGCGGACAATGCCTTTTTCCTCGTAAACGGTACCACCAGTGGTATTCAGGCTATGATTATGAGTGTCTGTGACCCCGGTGATAAAATTATTATTCCCCGCAACGCCCACAAATCAGCAATCGGCGGCATTATTATGAGTGGGGCTGAACCCATCTATATTGAACCGGAGATAGACGAGTATTTAGGCATTGCCATGGGAGTGAGACCGGAAACTGTAGCCCAGGCTCTGGAAAGACATCCGGACGCGAAAGCTGTTTTTGTGATCAATCCCACTTATTATGGGATTGCCTCCAACCTGAAAACCATTGTGAATATAGCCCATGCCTATAATGTTCCTGTGGTGGTAGATGAAGCCCATGGCGCCCATTTATTGTTTTCTGACAAACTTCCTCTTTCCGCCATGGAGGCGGGGGCGGACCTAGCCGCCAGCAGTACCCATAAACTGGGGGGTTCTTTAACCCAGAGTTCCATTCTATTGCACCAGGGATCATTAATTAATCCCAAAAAAGTAAAAGCGGTATTAAATCTTACCCAGACCACAAGTCCCTCCTATATCCTGTTGGCTTCCTTAGATATTGCCCGCAAGCAGTTGGCTCAACATGGCCGTGAAATGGTAAAAAGAACCTACGACCTGGCCCTTTGGGCCCGGGAAGAAATCAGTAAAATTGACGGCCTTTATGTGATGGGAACAGAAGTAATCAGTGAACCGGATAATTTCACCCTTGATCCAACGAAAATCGTGGTCAATGTGCGTGCCCTTGGTTTATCAGGTTATGATGTGGAAAAAATCCTCCGCAAAAAATATCGTATTCAATTGGAGTTATCTGACCTGTTTAATATCATTGCCCTGGTCAGCATAGGTGATGATGAACAAACCCTGGGGTATTTGATCAATGCCCTGGAGGAAATTGCCAACAGCCAAAAGTTAAAAAATGTAGTAAAATACTTTATTCCTCTTCCCGCCATACCGGAGGCTGTAATTTCTCCCCGCCAGGCCTTTTACAGCGAAACCAAAACAATTCCCCTCAATGAGGCAGAAGGGGAGATAAGCGCCGAGATGATTATGGCCTACCCGCCGGGTATTCCTATTATCTGTCCTGGGGAAAGAATTACCCAGGATATCATTGATTACGTGAATGTACTAAGAAACGAAATGGCAGAATTACAAGGTACCGAAGATCCTGAAGTTAAACAAATTAAGGTTCTCAATAAACGGCTTGTGCTTATCCAGAGTAAAGACAATATTGCTGAAAATGCGGTATAAAATACTAAAGGGCGAGATTGACTCGCCCTTTAGTATTTTATACCCAGGAGTTCATATTCCCTATAGCCCACCTGTCCCGTTTCAGGCAAGTTATTGTTTTTTTGAAATTCCATGACGGCTTTCACGGTTCCATACCCATATCTTCCATCGGGTTTTCCCTGGTAAAAGCCGCGCCGCCATAATTTCTCCTGGATAAACCAGACGTCGGATCCCGAGTCACCCTGGTTTAGTTTTTTGATGCCGCCGGACATATAACCAAAAGGGTTACCTACCACTGTTACACTTGTCCCATGTTTAATCCAGGGATAAATGGTTTCCACATCTTTATTCCACATGCGAAAGCAGCCATGACTGGCCATGGAACCGATACTCCACGGTTTGTTGGTCCCGTGTATGCCATAGGTTCCCCAGGGTACATTAAGGCCCATCCACCTGGTACCAAAACCGGTTCCCCAGTTAACCGCCTTACTGATTACTTTCCAGTTTCCGATGGGTGAAGGGGTTTCTGCCTTCCCAATGGCTATGGGGAACTGGGCATAGAGTACTCCGTCGTTTAAAACAATCAGTCTTCGTTTAAATGTATCAACAACGATGGCGATCTCGCCTGTAGGAGGGGGGGATACCGTTTTTTTGGCCATAACCTTCTCCACTTCGCTGGCCAATTTCAACCAGACATGGTATTGTACGATGCCATCTACCGCAAGCCCCATTTCTTTTTGAAAAGCTTTGACTGCGTTGACTGTTAGCTCATCATATTTTCCTGTAATTTCACCAAAATAGAAACCGGTCATGAGCAGGGCTTTTTGTACTTCTTCTACGACAGAGCTGATTTTAAAAGGATCGGCTTTGAAAATATCGCTAAATTCTTCTGTACAACAAGTATCCTGGTGATCTTTGCCCGATACAGCATATGATAAGGAACAATTAAAAATGGCTAAAAGACATAAAAAGCTAATTATCAGGTATTTACACAGTTTGCTTATTTTGGCCTCACCTCCTGGAATATATTTTTTTCCTTTTGCGCAAGAACAATACTTCCATAAATTAATTATAGATACTGAAAAGTAATGATGAGGAGTTTCCTTTTGAGAACAGATGAGGTATTATTTCCCAGGTAATATTTGGTATGTGGTGTTCTCACCAATCCGGGTATTGACTTCATATAGTGTATTAGTACCTTAAATACAAGGTGAGGAGACTATGACACTGGGATTAGTACTTTCTGGTGGAGGCGTGAGGGGAGCAGCCCATATCGGTGTTCTTAAAGCCCTACACGAAGCCAATATCAAACCGGCGATGATTTCCGGTACCAGCGCTGGTTCAATTGTGGCAGGGCTCTACGCCTACGGTTATTCTCCCGAGGAAATAAAATTATGTGCCAAAGAGATTTCCTCCCGCTATTTTGACGTCGATTACACGGGCATATTTATTTCGCTAATTGACTTATTTTTCCATGGTACCCCGGCCATTAGCGGGTTAATCAAAGGAGATCATTTAGAGCATCTCTTCCACAAGCTCACCAAGGGGGCATATCTAAAGGATGCCAAAATCCCGGTGGCCATTACAGCCGTAGATATTAATAATGCCCATATTGTTACTTTCTGTTCTCATCCCCTGCGCACCCTCATTAGCAATGATTATGTCTACCTGCATAATTATCGTTTTTCTGAGGCCATCAGGGCCAGCATCGCCATTCCGGGGATTTTTAAACCAAAAATGATTAACAACATGAGACTGGTAGATGGAGGTATCCGGGATAATCTGCCCGTGGATATTATTCGCCTGATGGGGGCCAGAAAAGTAATCGCCGTAAATCTAGGTTACAGTGGTACTCCTGTACCAGGTGTAGATAATATTATCGAAATATCACTGCAAGCAATTGATTTGATGATTTACCACATCACCAGACCCAATTTAGCCTCGGCCGATATTATTATTTCTCCCCAAATCGAAAACGTTAAACACAAAGATCTTCCCAAAATAGACTACATCATCGACTGTGGTTACAAAGCTACCATCGAAGCTATGCCACGTATCAGACAAATGTTACAAAATTATTACTAATTATTTAGCTGTGAATGATAGAAATTTTGCCATAAGCATTATATTATGTGAATACTTGTGATAAAATTAAACTAGACCTAATCTCCTTCCCTCTTGAGGCCCCCCTGGGGCCATTTTTTGTGAGAACTATTGACTAAAAAACAAAGATATGTTTTCCTTTAACTAGCCCTTCTGGGCATACTAAAAAAAATAACACGGAACGGAGACAGGATGCAATGAAATATCACCTTGTCACTTTTGGCTGTCAAGCCAATGAAAGAGATTCGGAAACAATCGCCGGCATTCTACGGGAAATGGGCTATAAAAAGGTGAGTGAGCCGTCCCAGGCAGATCTGATTCTTTTTAATACCTGCTGTGTTAGAGAAAAAGCTGAAAATAAAGTATTGAGCCGTATCGGTGAGTTAAAGGATTTAAAGTCCTTTAATCCTGAAATAATCATCGGCATTTGTGGCTGTATGGTACAACAGGAAAAAATAGTAGAGAAAATCCGTCAGCGAGCTCCCCACGTAGATCTTATTTTTGGCACCCACAATATTCATGAACTGCCGGAAATGATTAAAAACATACAGAAATTAAGAGTTCCTCAGGTTCATATTCTTCCTGACCGGGAAGAAATAGTGGAAGGCCTGCCCAGTTACAGGGAATTCTCTTTTAAAGCTTTGGTCAATATTACCTATGGGTGTAATAATTTTTGCACATACTGTATTGTTCCCTATGTAAGAGGAAGGGAAAAAAGCCGGCTACCCCAGCATATAATTAATGAAATCAGGGCCATGGTCGATGATGGGGTTCTGGAGATAATGCTCTTAGGCCAAAATGTCAACTCTTACGGTAAAGATTTAACGCCCCCTACCAATTTTGCAGAACTATTGCAGCAGGTTAATGCTATACCTGGACTGGCCAGAATCCGCTATATGACCTCACATCCCCGGGATTTTAGTGATGAATTGATTTCAACCATTGCCAGGCTAAATAAGGTATCCCGTCATTTTCATTTACCTGTCCAGGCAGGCAGTAATGAAATACTACGCAAGATGAACAGGGGATATACCAGGGAAGAATATTTAACCCTCATCAAGAAAATAAAAAATACCTTCCCGGAAGCCAGTATCACTACCGACATCATTGTGGGCTTCCCCGGTGAATCGGAGGAAGATTTCCAGGATACCCTTAGTTTAGTAGAGGAAGTCTGTTTTGATTCGGCCTTTACTTTTATTTATTCCCCCCGCACAGGCACACCTGCCGCCCAAATGCCGGAACAGATTGCCGAAAGTGTTAAAAAATCCCGTTTGCAGCGGCTGATGAATGTGCAAAACCGCATCAGTTTAGAAATAAACCAGAAATTAAAAGGTAAAGTAGTGGAAGTTTTAGTAGAGGGAGAAAGCAAGACATCCCCGGACATGTTAACAGGAAAAACAGATACCAATAAAACCGTAATTTTTCCCGGTCCCCTTAGTCTTACGGGAAAATTGGTAGAGGTAAGAATAACAGTTCCCCAAACCTGGATCCTCAAAGGGGAATTAGTTAGTAATCGAAAATAAAAATGGCACGTCAGGCTAAACCTGCGTGCCTTCTTTATTTTTAACGATCATCCCCCGTCCTAACATGCCTGTGGTATAATGATAGATAACCATGACAATTTTCCTCGTAAAGTAATTATTGACAGTTATCCAGGAGGATTTATGTTAGGCAATACACCCATGATGAAACAATATCAGGCAATCAAAGAACAGTTACCTGATACTATCCTTTTTTTCCGTTTAGGCGATTTTTATGAAATGTTTGGTCCTGATGCGGAAGTGGCTTCCCGGGAATTAAATATTACCCTTACCGGCCGTGATGCAGGACTGGAGGATCGTGTTCCCATGTGCGGTGTACCCTATCACGCCGCTGAGGGCTATGTAGCCAAACTCATTCAAAAGGGTTTCAAAGTAGCCATCTGCGAACAGGTGGAAGATCCTAGAGAAGCAAAAGGCATTGTACGGCGTGAAGTGGTACGCATTATTACACCAGGCACAACCCTGGACAATCTTGCCCTAACAGTACCTGTCAGCAACTACATGGCCAGTATTACCTGTAATGATACAGGCTTTGGGTTAGCCGTTTGTGAAACATCAACGGGTGACTTTTGGGTTAGCGAGTTTACAGGAACCGACCAGTTAAAAACCCTCAAGGATGAGTTGATCCGGCTTAAACCAGCGGAAGTCTTAATACCGGCCGAGCCTGCGTTTAACCCGCTCCAACTCTTTACGAATCAGGAAAAGCCCCTACTTACATACTATGACCCCAGGGCCTTTGACTACCATCTGGCTTATCAAAGGCTGCAAGAACACTTTTCGCCAGATTCCCTTGGTATTATTGCCGGGAACAATTATATACTGGCTGTATGTACGGCGGGGGCTATCCTCCAGTATCTAACGGAAACCCAAAAAGCGCCTCCCCGCCAGATCAAGAAGCTAAAATATCTTAGCCTGCAAAATTACATGACCCTGGATGCCACTACCTTTCGCAATCTGGAAATCACCCGTACCATCCGCTTTCAAGAAAAAAAGGGGAGCCTTCTGGATATTATAGATAAAACCAAGACCTCTCTGGGCTCGCGTCTCCTGCACCGCTGGCTGGAACGCCCCCTGTTAGACCGTGATATCCTGGAAGAAAGGCTTAGTGCAGTCGAAACCTTGACCAGGAACTGGTCAGAGAGACAGGCCCTCCGTTCTCTTTTAGATCAGGTATATGACTTGGAAAGATTACTTACACGTATTCTTTACGGGAGAGCCAATCCCAAAGAGCTCCTCTCTTTTAAGCATTCCTTATCCGTGCTTCCCAAGATTAAAAGCATCATGCAAACCTTTGCAGAAGCTGAAATGATTAATGTTTTAAGCAAATCCTTTGATCCACTGGAAGATATTTACAATTTACTGGAAAAAGCGCTGGAGGATAATCCCCCCTATAACCTAAAAGACGGGGGTGTGATTAAATCCGGTTACAACCCTAGCATTGACCACCTAAGAGAGATAAGCACCAATGGTAAAGAATGGATTGCCCGTTTAGAAACGGAAGAAAAAGAGAAAACAGGGATTAAATCGTTAAAAGTAGGTTTTAACAAAGTGTTCGGTTATTACTTTGAAGTGACCAAAGCCAACTTGTCACTGGTCCCCGATTATTTTCAACGTAAACAGACTTTAGCCAACGGAGAAAGATATGTTACCGAGGAACTAAAAAATTTGGAAAGTCAGGTGCTTGGTGCGGAAGAAAGACTTTTAGCCCTAGAAGAGGAATGCTATCAAAACTTATTAAAAGAAATCGGTGATGCTGCTGCCAGAATTCAAAAGACGTCAAAAATCCTGGCCCAAGTCGACGTTTTACAATCCCTGGCCGAGGTGGCTGTGCAAAATGGTTATGTCCGACCCCTTCTTTTGGAAAAAGAAAAGAATCACCTGGAATTTGAAGAACTGCGCCATCCTGTAGTGGAAAAAGTCCTTAAAGACAGCTTATATATTCCTAACAACCTGCACATGCCGGAAACGGTGAACCTCTACATTATCACCGGTCCCAATATGGGAGGAAAAAGTACCTATTGCCGCAGTGTGGCTTTAGCTGTTATCTTAGGGCAAATAGGAAGTTTTGTACCAGCCAAAAAAGCCGTTATCTCTTTACGCGACAGGGTATTTGCCCGGGTAGGGGCCAGTGACGATTTAAGCAGCGGGCAAAGTACGTTCATGGTGGAAATGAATGAAGTAGCCAATATCTTGCACCACGCTACTCCCCATAGTCTTGTCATCCTGGACGAAGTAGGCCGAGGAACCAGTACCTATGACGGACTTAGTATGGCCTGGGCCGTCAGTGAACACCTGGTGAAGAAAATTGGCACCAAAACCTTATTTGCTACCCATTATCATGAACTTACCCAGTTAGCAGACCTGGAGCCATCGGTACAAAATCTTTCCGTAGCCGTAAAGGAACGGGGAGAGGAGATTATTTTTTTGCATCAGATCATGCCAGGAGCTGCCGATAAAAGTTATGGCATCCAGGTAGGGCGTTTGGCCGGACTGCCTGATTCAGTCATCGTGCGGGCCAAACAAATTTTAAAACTCCTGGAAGACGATAATTTTAACAGACAAATCCTTCGGGAAGAAACCACTGTTGCGGAACAGCACAATCCCGAACCCAACAGCCAGTTGTCCTTCCCTGAAAGGGAAGTGCTTGACACCCTGTTAAAGACCAATGTGCTGAATTTGACGCCCCTGGAAGCCTTAAATTATCTCTACCAGTTACAGCAGAAGCTCATCCAGGGGCAGAGAAATATAGCCGCCAAATAAGGTCAGATTTGATCACCGGGAGGAATAACTTATGCTTATAGGCATTGACGTAGGCGGTACCTTTACCGATGGCGTCTTACTGGACAATTTCATAGTGAAAAAGTCGGTAAAAGTAAAAACCCAACAGGATTTAGCCTGGTCCATCCAGGAAGTGTTAAGGCAGCTGCTGGAGCACACTGCGCCGGCGATGATAGAACGACTGGTCCTTAGTACCACCCTTATCACTAATCTTCTGGCCCAGAAAAAATATGAACCCGCAGGACTTTTGCTTCTCCCCGGGCCTGGTACCAATCCCTATCATCTTTCCCTGCCTGGTGAATCTGTTATGATTAAGGGCGCTATTGACTATCGGGGCCGCATCATTGAAGAAGTAGATATGAAAGAAGTTGATGGGGCTATAGATTACCTGCTTTCCAGGGGTTTAACCAGAATAGTGGTAGCCTGTAAATTCAGCCAGCGAAATAACATCCTGGAAAAAAAGGTAGTCCAGCATTTACGCCATAAATATCCGGAATTGAAGGTAAAAGCAAGTTTTGAAACCAGCGGTCTATTAAACTGGGTACGTCGGATTAATGCCACCTATTATACCCTGGCTGTGGAGGAAGCCTATCAGCGCTTTCTTGACCATGTTTCCCAGACCCTGGAACAAATAGGAGTAAAATGTCCCGTCTATATTATGAAAGCGGACGGTGGCACCATACCCCTGGCCCTATCCCGGAAATATCCTTTAGAAGCCATCTTTTCCGGCCCTGCCGCCAGCACTTTGGGGGGAGTAGCCTGCACTTCCCCGGACATTACCAGTGTAGTCATGGACATGGGAGGAACGACTACAGACCTGGCCCTGATCCTTAAAGGCATCCCCTTACTTTCTTCCAGAGGGGCAACCATTGGCGGTTTTCCTACCCCTGTACGTGCTCTGGCTGTAGCCTCTCTGCCCATTGGCGGGGATACCCCTTTAGTGGAAAGTAACGGAAAACTGGCTTTTGGTTCAAGAAAAGGTCCCGCCCTTTGTTTGGGAGGACCGGAACTGACCCTTACCGATATCCTGGTCTACCTGGGTTACAGTTCCTTAGGCACTCCAGAAATGATCGAACCATTTCTTAATAATTTAGCCCGTGGATTACAACTGACCCCACGGGAAACAGCGGAAAAAGCCCTGGAACTTCTTATTGCACGGCTGGAGGAAGCATTAGAGCACATGTATAAAGCCTGGGAAGAAGAACCAGCTTACAGGGTATGGCAGGTGATGGCCGAGAAAGGTACCAGACCCCAGACATTAATTTGTCTGGGCGGACCTGCCGAAGGTATAGGGCAGTTGTGGGGAAAAAAGAAAGACTGGCAAGTGACTATTCCTACCCATGCCAAGGTTGCTAATGCCATTGGCGCAGCTCTGGCCCGTACCACCTTTAGCCTGGACTTTGTGGCCGATACAGAACGCCTGGTTTTCTATACGAATATTGGGGGAAAACAGGGTGCATTAAACAAACCGCTACATACCCTGGAAGAAGCCAAAGAATTCGCCCTAACACTCCTGAATGAAATGAAAGCAGAGGGTGGTCAGAGCAATGAAATAAACAGGGTAGAGACACTCTATGAGGAAGGGTTTAATATGGTAAGGGGATGGCAGACGGTAGGAAAAATATACCAGATAGGGTTACAAACTCCTCCCGGTATTCTGGGAACAGTAAAGGGGGCGTCGTGAAATGGAGAAAACAGGTCTGATTTTTTTCCCGGCTTTTGACTGGGCTATTTCTCCTACCCATCCGGAAAGAGAAGAACGTCTTCTTTATACCCGGGACCAAATCTTCGAGGAAGGAATTATTGATCACCCCAAGATTATTGAATATAAACCCCGCCTGGCGGAAGAAAGGGACGTCCAGAGAGTCCATTTCTGTGTGCCTGATGTAAAGGCTCAAACTACAACGGCTCACCTGATTTCCGCCGGCAGCACCCTTAAACTTGCCGACGCCTTAATGAGTGGGGAGATTCATAATGGGTTTGCCCTAGTGCGGCCGCCGGGACATCATGCCATGCGTGTTGTTCATGGCAACCGCGGCTTTTGCAATATTAATAATGAAGCCATTCTCGTGGAATACCTGCGAACAAAGTATAAAATCAAAAAAATAGCCATCATCGATACCGATGTGCATCATGGTGATGGAACCCAGGACATCTTCTACCATGACCCTGATGTCTTGTTTATTTCTTTTCACCAAGATGGCAGAACCCTTTATCCCGGCTCCGGTTTTGTGGAAGAGGTAGGAGGACCCTGTGCTTATCTAGCCACCATCAATATTCCTTTACCACCGGGCACAGGTGATAAAGGCCTTTTAAGGGTATGGCGGGAAATCATCAAACCGGCCCTGGAGGCTTTTCAGCCAGAAATTATCATTAACTCGGCAGGTCAGGACAACCATTTTACTGATCCCCTGGCCAATATGAAAGTGAGTGCCCAGGGGTATGCCCAGCTCACGGCAGAACTTAAGCCCCATCTGGCTGTGCTGGAAGGCGGTTATGCCATAGAAACAGCCCTGCCTTACGTTAATCTGGGCATTCTTTTGGCCCTGGCCCGGGAAGATTTCAGCTGGGTCAAAGAACCTGGCTATCATGCTTCGCACCTGGCACAATCCCAGGAAGTTGACCGCTATGTAGATAAGATCATCCATTACTGGCAGGATAAGCTTTCCCAGAAAAGACCTGATAAAGAGCAATTGTTTGGGCCCGACAAGAAATACGTAAGGCAGCGCAATATTTATTATGACACAGACCAGATTTACGAACAGCAAAGGGAAACGGTAGAATACTGTCCGGACTGCCATGGCCTTTATACAGTTTCATCGCAAGCGGCCAGGTATTCAGGCAAAAATTATAAGATATGGGGGTTATCCATTCCCAGGAACGCCTGCGCCTCCTGCTTACAAAAAGGATATGACATGTGGGAAAAACAAAAGGATCTCTCCGGTTACCACATCTTTTATTTACAGGATAAGTTGAGAGACGTATATCTTACGAGAAAATAGGTGTAGCTTATGCCTAAAGTAAACCTCCTCGATGAACTCACAGCCAACCAGATTGCTGCGGGAGAAGTCATAGAACGTCCTGTGTCCGTTGTTAAAGAATTAGTGGAAAATTCTTTAGATGCTGGAGCCCAAAATATTCTGGTAGAAATTAAGAATGGCGGCCTGACGCTTATTAGAGTAAGTGATGACGGTGTGGGCATGTCCCAAGAAGACCTTTGCTTAGCCATTAAGCGGCACGCTACCAGTAAACTCCGGGCCATAGAAGATTTGCAAAACCTCTATACTTTAGGTTTTCGGGGAGAAGCTCTCCCCAGCATAACGGCAGTCGCCAAAGTTGAAATTGCTACCCGGGAAAAAGAAGCCCCGGCAGGTACTAAATTGTGTATTGAAGGCGGAGAGGTAAAAGAAATAGTTCCGGCGGGTTCTCCGGTGGGAACTACAGTCACCGTGACCGACCTTTTCTACAACACACCGGCACGCCGCAAATTCCTGCGTCCGCCGGGCTATGAAGGAAGCCTGATTCACGAGCTCTTGCGGCAGCTCACCCTCAGTCACCCTCACATCAATTTTCGTTTTCTGAATCAGGGCAGGGAGGTCCTGAATACCACGGGAATAAACAGCCTCGAGGATTTACTGGCATACTTTTATGGCAATAATGTAAGAGAAGCCTTAATTAAGGTAGAAGGCCAAGCCTCCCTGGGTCATGTCCGGGGATTCGTGACAGGAGCTACATACCACAAAGTAAATAGGTCAGCCATTCATTTTTTTATTAATCACAGGCGTATTATCTCCAAAGAATTGATGAAAGCGGTGGAAGATGCTTATGAAAACACCCTGCCTAAGGGACGTTTTCCTGTAGCTGTACTGCATATCGCTTTACATCCTTCCTTAATCGATGTGAATGTTCACCCTACTAAACTTGAAGTGCGAATTCGTGATCACGCTTTTGTGAGAGATTTGTACTTGCTGTTGAAAGATAATTTACAAACTAATTTAAGCCTTCCCAAACTTCTTGTTTCTGTAAAAGAACCCCTTGAAGTAAATAAAAAGCTTGAGCAAACCTTTACCAAGCCCGCTTTTAGTACCAGACCTCTCACAATCCAGGAATCCTGGCAGGATTTCTATAACTGGCAGGGCCAGGCTGGCACCATGAAAAAGGAAGAAAACCAGCAGGAAAGTATTAAAACAACCCCAATTCAAATTAAAGAAGACGCGACCAGTTGCCAAAAGCATAATGCTAGTACTGATAGTTTTAAAAAAGAAGATTTGCCTTTCTTAAAGATTATTGGTCAACTGGCCGATACCTTTATCCTGGCGGAGGGGGAGGATGGCCTGTATATTATTGACCAGCATGTGGCCCATGAAAGGATTCTCTATGAAAGACTGCTTAAACAAGCAGCCAAGGGCACGGTAAAAAGCCAGCTTCTTTTACAGCCCGTAACCCTTCAACTGACTGCCCTGGAAGAAGAATTAATCGTGGAACACATTGTGCTCCTAAACGACTTAGGATTCGTCCTTGAATACTTTGGCCCGCGCTGTTATTTGCTCCGCGCTGTTCCCGCCGGTATCAGTGAAGACCCGGGAGATTTCTTTTTTGCACTTCTCTTTGAGTTAAGTAATAAGGTGAAAAAACTCACCCCTGCAGACATAAAAAAAGAAATTCTCCTCGTAACTTCATGTAAAAGCGCGGTAAAAGCCAACCAGAAACTGACTCTGGGCGATATGACAAGTCTCCTGCATGACTTAAAAAATACGGACAATCCCTCAACCTGCCCCCATGGCAGACCGATTTTTTATCGTCTGACACATACAGAAATTCTCAAAGCTTTCAGGCGAATCTAGAGAAGGGGGGGAGCATACACCTGAAAGTTGCAGTTACCACCTCCCGTGAACTCCCAGGATTAATTGACCAGGCTGTTAAAATTGCTGAAGAATTAGCTATACCATACATACCCCGGGCTAAGAACAACCTGCAAAATTTAAAAGAGATCTATGGGCTGGATTACCTGCTGGTGGTTGAACAAAATCGGGTAATCCTCAAAGGAAAAGAGATCCTGTTCTGGCATCCCAGTATGGCCGTTCCCCGTTTAAAAGCCTTAAGAGAAGGGAAAAATGACCCCATGCTGGAGGCAATGAAATTAAAGTCAGGCTATCACGTACTGGATTGTACCCTGGGGCTTGGCTCCGATGCTCTGGTTAGCGCTTATGCGGTAGGAAACGAGGGACACGTGACCGGACTGGAGGCTAGTAAATATATTGCTTTTATTACCCGATGGGGACTTAAAAATTTTACCGGTCAAAACACCCATGTCAAAGCCCTTTTATCCAGAATAACTGTGATTAATCAAAGCTACGAAGAATACTTAAAGAACCAGCCCGCTGACCGCTATGAGGTAGTATATTTTGACCCCATGTTCCGTAAAGCCCTGCATCACTCCCCGTCCATGAATGCTTTACGGCCCCTGGCCAATCATCATCCCCTGCAGCCGGAGTCTATTCACGAGGCGTTACGTGTGGCAAAATTCCGGGTGGTGGTCAAGGAAATTGCGGGTGGTGCAGAACTCCAAAGGCTTAATCCTGATTATGTAGTCGGTGGCAAATATAGTCCCATTGCTTATGGTGTTTGGGAAAAGAATGAGTGAAAAACCAGAACTTTGGTAACAATAGGAAAGGGGAGCATTACTTGTTACCCGTCATCGTGATTGTAGGACCTACAGCTGTGGGCAAGTCTAAACTTGGTGTGGAACTGGCCTTACAATTAAAAGGGGAAATCATTTCCGGGGATTCTATGCAAGTTTACCGCGGTATGGATATAGGTACAGCCAAAATAAAACCTGAAGAGATGAAAGGTATTCCCCATTATCTCATCGATATTAAAAATCCTGATGAATCCTTTAGTGTTGCTGAATTTCAAAAACTGGCCGAAGAACATATCAGTCTTATCAGGGCCAAAAATAAGTTTCCCATGATTGTAGGTGGCACAGGGCTCTACATCCAGTCGGTAATAGACCCCTATGAATTCACGGAACAAAAGGATATTACAGAACAACGTAAGAAATTTTACACATTGGCTGAAACCTATGGTAAAGAATACCTTCATAACTTACTGAAAGAGATAGATCCGGACTCAGCGAGAAAAATCCATCCCAATGACCTTAAGCGGGTTACAAGGGCCCTGGAATATTTTGCAGAAACGGGAAAGCCCATTTCCCGGAATAAAAGTGCTTTCCTTAAAAAAAATAAACAAAAATACAATACATTTTTTATTGGTCTAACCATGGAGCGCTCCATACTTTATCAAAGAATTAACCAGAGAGTAGACCAGATGATAGAGGAGGGATTAGTCGAGGAGGTTCGTGAACTGCTGGCCAAAGGATATTACCCGGAACTTCCGGCACTGCAAGGGATAGGCTACCGGCAAATTATTGGGTATCTGAAAAAGGAATATGATTTAAACCACGCCGTATACCTCATTAAAAGGGACACACGTCACTTCGCCAAAAGGCAGTTAACCTGGTTTCGCCGGGATCCCCGCATTAACTGGTTTAATGTTGATCCCCAAAAGAATATTGAAGAATTAATTCCAGAAATACTTTCTTTATTTAGCAGGACTATCCATAATGATGTAGAATAAAAAAGAGAAGTTATCTAAGTGGTAGTGTTAATTAGCATATGAAAAATGCAGACTAAGAGTATTTAGGACAAATTA
>CAZWTM010000037.1:14663-23531 GCA_964637385.1 uncultured Peptococcaceae bacterium | reverse complement strand
ATACCCCGCCTTTCCAGAATAATAAGACATAATTGTTTGAAAGGAGAGTAAATCATGCCGGTAATAAAGAACATGCATATTGTGGAACAAGCAGTAGATGATGTGATAATTCCTCGTTTTGTCAAGGTGCGTCAGGTATTTCCTGCCCCTGTATTGGAGGATATACCAGGCACACTAAGAAGTGAATTGACAAAGAATGAAATCAAAGGAAGAATAAAGCCCGGCCAAAAGGTAGCTATCTGTGTAGGGAGCCGGGGAATTGCCAATATTGCCACAATAACCAGGGAAACCGTTTCTTATGTAAAGGAATTAGGAGCCACGCCGATTATTATTCCAACCATGGGGAGTCATGGGACAGCTACTGCAGAGGGGCAAAGAGCGATTCTTGCCGATTTTGGAATTACCGAAGAGGCTATGGGAGCAGAAATTGTCTCCTGTATGGATGTAGTAGAGGTGGGCAAAATTGCCGATGGTACTCCTGTATACGTAGATAAGCACCTCCCCGGGATGGATGCCGTAATTATTATCAACAGGGTTAAACCACATACTTCCTTTAGCGGCCCTATTGAGAGCGGTATTATCAAAATGTCCGTGATCGGCTTAGGAAAACACAAAGGAGCAGAAACGTGCCATCAGCTGAGTTTTAAAAATTTTGCCAACCGTCTATTGGAAATGAGCAGGATTGTGTTCAAGGCAGTCCCTATTGTTTTTGGCGTAGCCCTCATTGAAAACCCTTATGATGAAACTGCGGAAATACATTGTGTGCCCGCGGAAAAAGTCGAAGAGATAGAGCCCGTACTTTTGCAGAAAGCAAAATCATATATGCCAAGGATTCTCTTTAACCCCCTCGATGTCCTGATTGTTGATGAAATCGGGAAAAACATCAGCGGCAGCGGAGCAGACCCTAACGTGACAGGTAAATTTACCTCAGAACATAAAAAAGCTGACTTCACCCCGCCCCGCCGCATAGTCATTAGAGATCTTACCCCTGAAACCGAAGGAAGTGCTGTCGGTATGGGACAGGCTGATTTTGTTACCCAAAGGCTTTATGATAAATTTGACCTTGCAAAAACATATATCAATTGTATTACTTCAACCCTAACTATAAACGGTCTCCTGCCTATGGTGATGCGCAATGATTATTATGCGATCAAAGCGGCTATGAAGACATGTAATCTACTCAATTTGAACGATGCCAGAATAGTCCGTATCAAAAATACTTTAAAGATTGAAGAAATCTATATATCCGAAAACCTTTTACCGGAAGCAAAGGCCAATCCTAACATTGAAATACTAACGAGTCCATTTGAACTTAAGTTTGATGAAGAAGGATACATTGTAGATTGAAAATATATCAGGAATTAGTAGAAAGAGGTCCAAAGCTAAGGAAGCCCAGGACCTCTTTTTTTATGAAGCTATACCGTCTTTCTGTCTTTTTAATAAGCCTTAGCCACAAGCTCAATGGTATGAACCACTTTAGTGGGTAAACCAGCCTCGCTAAAAGCATGAGACAACTGCATCATGCAAGCGGGACAACCGGTAGCAAGGTATTGGGCTTGGATGTTTTCCACAGCCTTGACTTTTATCTGCACAACCTTTTGGGAGAGTTGGTAGTGAGTGATATGGAAAGACCCCGCCGAACCACAGCACCGGTCTGCATCTTTCATTTCCACAAATCGTGTGTTCCCGGTAATTTGTTTTAATAAAGCACGGGGATTTTCCCTTCCACCAGGTACCCGTTTTAAATGACAGGGGTCATGATATGTAATAAGACCCAAATCTACTGGATTAGGCAACTCAATCTGCAGAATTTTAACCAGGAAAGTAGAAATATCCATGATCTTTTCTACTAAAAAATTTACACCGTTTTCTTGCATAAGCTCCGGATATTCAAGCCAGGTTGCTAGACAACTGGCACAATCCGTTACAATATAATCCAGGGACAGGGAATTAAAGGATGCAAGATTCTTACGGGCCAATTCCCGTACAGTTTCATAGTCACCGCTAGCTAAGGCGGGAATACCGCAGCAGCCCTGTTCGGGTATAACAACCTCTACCTTATTTGCTTTCAGTGCCTTTAAAACACTAAAACCAGTCTGAGGATAAACATAATTGGTCATACAACCAGTAAAATACCCTACACGCAGTCTACTGTTTTCCGTTTTAATCACCTGTGGAACCATTTTGCGAAACTCCCGGGAGGAAAGACTGGGCAATATTTTTTCCTTTAAATCTAAGTTGCCAGGTAATTTTTCCAAGACTCTACTTTTTCTTATGACTTGTTGTAAACCTGAATGCTGGTACAAATAAAGGAGTTTCGCCATCATACCCAATCTCCCATCTTTTTTCAAAAGATGGTTAAATACCGTCCGTTTAATGATAGGTAGTCCCTTGGCCTCTACTAAATCCCTGCGTCCTTCCCTTACAAGAAGATCGGCTTTAACCTTATTGGGGCAATTGTCTCCACAGTTACCACATAAAAGGCACGTAGAAAATATTTCCGCCAATTTGTCATTCCATTGGAGTTTACTATCTTGCAAAAGATCTAAAAGCTCCACCTTTCCTCTGGCCACAAAAGGTTCGAGGCCTGTTTCTTGATACAGAGGACAGTAGGCCTGGCACGCTCCACAGCGGCTGCAACGGTTCATCATGTTTTTTAGCTCAACATTTCTTATCATAATATCACCTAAAACATCTTGCCGGGATTTAAGATACCTTTGGGGTCTACGGCATTTTTGATCGCTTTCATATAATTAATACCTACGTCCCCTGTCTCCCACACAAGATATGGTTTTTTCATCAGTCCAATACCGTGTTCGCCGGAAAGGGTCCCGCCCAAATCTAAGGCTGCCTGGAATAGTTCTGCCACCGCTTTTTCCACTCTTTCCATTTCCTCATGGTCTCTTTTATCGGCAATAATATTAGGATGCAAATTCCCGTCCCCCGCATGGCCGAAAACAGGTAAATACAGGTTGTATTTCGTGCTTATGGCTTTTAGTCTTCTCACCATTTCAGGGATTTTACTACGAGGTACTGTAGCATCTTCCGATATTTTGGTAGGTTTTAATTGGACAATAGCAGAGGACACAGCCCTTCGGGCTTTCCAGAGACGGTCTCGTTCCGTCGCTTCCGCGGCAACCTGTACCTGACGGCAACCGTTTTTCTCACAAGCAACTTTAACCAGCTTCATTTCCTCAACCACCTGGCCAGGTGAACCATCCACCTCTATGAGCAATATAGCCTCAGCATCCAAGGGAAGGCCCATGTTTAGATAGTTCTCAACGCAGTGAATGGTGGTTTGGTCCATTAACTCCAAGGTAGCAGGAATAATACCCTCACAAATTATGGTAGTAACCGTCTGGGCAGCATCCTCCATTTTGTCATAAATGGCTAAAGCCGTTTGTTTCGCCTGGGGTTTAGGTAAAAGACGAAGGGTAATTTCCGTGATTATCCCGAGGGTTCCTTCACTTCCAACTATGAGCCTGGTCAGATCATAACCAGTAACATTTTTTACGGTCCTCCCCCCGGTCCTCATAATATCACCTTGAGGAGTAACGACCTCCAGGCCCAGGACATAGTCCTTTGTCACACCATACTTGAAAGCCCTTGGCCCACCTGCATTCTCAGCCACGTTTCCACCCAATGTAGAAGTCTTAAGACTGGCCGGGTCCGGAGGATAAAATAAACCTTCTTTTTCCACAGCCTGGTGAAATATCTCCGTAATAACCCCTGGTTCCACTACAGCCAATAAATCCTCTTTGCTGATTTCTTTAATTTTATTCATACGGGTAAGGACTAGGGCTATACCCCTGTCTTGCGGAACCGACCCACCGCTAAGACCCGTACCTGCCCCCCGGGGAAAAATGGGGAATTCCTTCGCGTTGGCTAGCTTTACAATCTCTGCAACTTCTTGAGTGTTTTCCGGAAAAACAACCAGTGCGGGAATACCGCGCTGTACTGTTCCATCGTATGAATAGCAAAGCCTTTCTTCAAAGCTTTCTAAAACTCTCTGTCTCCCAACAATACCCTTTATCTTTTTGATAATCCCCTTATCCATCAACTACACTCCTTAAGTTCTCCTAACATGATATGTTAATTTGAATTCCTTGTTTGTCATAATACGTTTCATATTCAGATCGTAAATTCCTTCTGTCATTTTGTACAATTATTGATATTTGCCCAATATTGGACGAAAAAAAAGCATTAAAAAACATTTTAATTTTAATAATAAGAAGCCCGAGTCTTCACCTCGGGGTTTCTAACTCATTATTTTCCTAAAAGTAGAGTTCATGATATTCTAATTGCTTTACGCCTGGTGCTTATTAAGGTACAACAAAACCGGCCTTTCCTATAATAATCGCCTTACCAGTGATTATTATAGAAGAATCTTTTAAAGTGACCTTAACCCTACCCGGCTTCCCCATAGCGTATCCCTGTTCGATGTAAAACTCCCGATTGTTAACCAGATGATGTTTTCTAAGATAAGCACCCAGGGCCGCAATGGCCACCCCTGTCACAGGGTCTTCAAGTATACCTCCTCCGACGGGAAACTGTCGCATTTCGGCTTCCGTCTCCTGGCTTCTTACCCGTAGGGTAAAAGGAGCCAGTCCTGTCACATTATATTTTTGCCCAAGGACATTTATCCGATCAGGCTTCGGTTTAACCCTATCCAAAATATGCCAGTTTTTGAGAGGAATAAAAAGTTTGGCTCGACCAGTAGATACACTAGTTACTGGAAGGGATAAGTCCACATCTTCCAGGTCTAAACTTAAGGCGGAAGTCAAAGCTTCAAGGTCATAATGATCCTCGATAAAGATAGGAGGAAGCTGTTCCATCGATACTCCTTCATCTGTCAAACTAACCGTAAGAATCCCTACAGGTGTTTCTACTCTTAATTCACTACTTTTCAGTTCTCCTATTTGGTATAATACCCAAATGGCCCCCACGGTGGCATGGCCGCAAAGTTCCATTTCCCTCTGAGGCATAAAGTAACGAAGGCGTAAATCGCCCCCCCTTTCCGGCGGAAGAATAAAGCAGGTCTCCCGGCCGAATTCCTGGGCTAAAATCTGCATTTGTCGGTTTTCCAAATCTTCAGCCTGCAAGACTACAGTAAGAGGATTACCGGTATAAGGGCCTTTGCCAAAAACATCAAGAAAAAATACATTTAGCACACAAATACCCCTTTATTATCAATTTTTAATAGTTCTTTCGCCATCTCCTATTTTTTTCCCTTCTCCTATAGAGATGTTTCCGTTCATTTATCCATTACTTCCAGGTTGATGTGAATATGAGCATCCGCACATACTTCATATATTTTTTCTTTTATTTCCTGAGCAAGTTCATTTCCTTCCTTAATCGTGGCATCAGGGGAAAGACAGAGATGGAAATCGATGAACCGCTGGTGGCCCGCTTTCCTGGTCTTGAAATACTTTATATCCAGGGTTCTCTCTTTTTTAAAGTTTTCCAGTATCTCCTGGATAGGGACCTCTTCCTCTTTATCCAGCCGGGAATCCAGCAGGGGATTAAAAGCTGAAATACATAAGTGCCAGGCCTCCTTAATAATTAACAACGCCACCAGGATGGCAATGAGGGGATCGAGCACCTGTATGCCCGTAAACTTGATGGCCAGTAATCCCAGGCCAACACCCAGGGAAGTGTAAACATCGGTTTTAAGATGGAGAGCATCAGCTTCCAGGGCCACGGAATCTTCCGCTTTGGCAATCTTATATAACTGGTACGCTACAAAGGAATTTACCCCGGCAGAAAAAAACATAACACCCATACCAAGATAGTTATTAACAATGGGGACAGGATGTACAATCTTCTCCACAGCTTCTTTAATGATGAAGGCGGCGGCAATAAAAATCAAGACCCCTTCCACTACGCCGGAGATGTTTTCAATTTTGCCATGGCCGTAAGGATGGCTTTCATCGGCCGGTTTTCCCGAAATGCTCACAGAAATATAGGCAATAATGGCAGCCACCAAATCCATGCCTGAATGGATAGCTTCGGAAATAATACTGACGGAACCGCTCATCATGCCGGCCATTACTTTAAGAATAATTAAAGTAAGATTTGAAACTATCGATAGCGCCGCAACTTTTTGTTTTTTCGATAAACCCATTACACATTGCCCCTTTACTCTTTAGCCAAATATAAAAGCCTGTGAGACTTCCAGAAGTCCCACAGGCTTTTGCCTGCTGCGTAATGCCCGGCCCCACCACCGGATGATGGCACCCGGTAATCGCCTGCTCTTCATCAAAAAGTAAAAAATTATTTTTGTTGTATTATACACAAAACTACAAAGAAATGTCAATCTGCACGATGAGAACTTATAAAATTAACTGAAATCCCCAGCCCCATGAAAGTCTATGAAACATGCTACCCAGTGTCCCGGTGATTTTTCTACCAGGGGCGGTGTTTCCAACCGGCACTGGTCCACAGCGTACTCACACCTGGGCTGAAAGCGGCAGCCCGGCACTGGATCCACAGGAGAAGGAACTTCACCCAGGAGAATTTTCCTCTCCCGTCTTTGGAAAGGATCTTCCACAGGGACAGCATTCAACAGGGCTTCCGTATAGGGATGGTAGCAGTGGTTAAAAAATTCCCCAGTTTCTGCATATTCCACCAGCTTTCCCAGGTACATAACAGCAATATGGGTGGATAACCAGCGCACTACCCTGATGTCATGAGAGATGAAAAGATAGGTCAAATCCTTTTCTTCCTGGAGGTCTTTCAGCAAATTAAGGACCTGGGCCCTTACAGAAACATCCAGGGCGGAAATGGGTTCATCAGCCACCACGAATTCCGGATTTAAAGCCATAGAACGGGCCATACCCACACATTGTTTCTGCCCGCTGGATAAAGTGTGGGGAAACTCCCGCATCAGCTCAGGTTTCAACCCTACAGTTTTCAAAAGGTCTGCTACTCTGTCGGTAAGTTCCGAACCGGAAACAAGGCCATGGACTTTTAAGGTTCTCCCACAATATCTCCTACGCACTTGCGCAGATCGAAAGAACTAAAGGCATCCTGGAAAATAAGCTGGGCTTGCCGCCGAAACTGTTTCTGTTCCAGCTTATTCAAGTTAAAAATATTTTTTCCTTTAAAATCCACTTCTCCTGAAGTTTTTTCTAACAGGCGCAGAACCAAGCGGCCTATGGTAGTTTTACCACAGCCGCTTTCCCCCACTAATCCCATGGTCTGTCCTTTTTTGATGCTAAAGCTCACATCATCCACAGCATGGACGAAGGACTTAGGCTTACCGAAAAAGCCCGTTTTGACAGGGAACAGCTTTTTCAAATTTTTCACTACGACCAGGTTCTCCATATCGTTCTGTATCATACTCTTCCCTCCTCTACTATTTCCTGGAAAGGGGGTCAAATTCCTCTCTGACCCAGTTGCCGAAGAGGTTCAAGCATAACAGGGTAAGACCAATCATGATGCCGGGAAAGGTAACCAGCCACCAGGCCGAAGCAATATATTGCCGGCCTTCGCCAATCATTAACCCCCAGGAGGATTTGGGGGGCTGAATGCCAAAACCCAAAAAGCTCATGTTGGCTTCGGCCGCAATCTGGTGACCTAAATCCAGTACAAATACGGTAATTAAAGGAGAAATGATGTTGGGTAAAATATGACCGAAAACGATACCCGATACACTCACCCCAATAGCCCTGGCTGACTCCACCATGGCCGATTCCCGCAAAGTAAGGACCTGGCTGCGGGCCATCCGGGCATGAATCATCCACCCGTTAACCGTCAGGGCAATAATCAGGTTACGCTCACTGGGCCCCAACACCATCACGAAAGCTAAAGCCACCAAAAGGCCTGGAAAGGAGGAAACAACGTCCACCACTCTCATTAGGACCATATCCACCCAGCCCCCGAAATAACCGGAGATGAGCCCCAGCACTGTTCCAAAGATAAAACAGATCCCTTACCACGGTAAAGGCTACGGTTAAAGAAACGCGCCCGCTGTACATGCTCCTGGTCAAAACGTCCCGCCCCTGCTGGTCTGTACCGAAGATATGGGGAAAACCGCCGCCGGCGGGCCTTTCCAGGGTAGGAGGCTTTAATCGTTCCGTCAGTACCCCCTTGGCGGGGTCGTAGGGAGCCAGATAGGGGGCAAAAATACTGATGGCAAAAATGACTAATAAAATAATTAATGCAACCAGGGCAATTTTATTATGTTTAAAACGGGCAAAGAATCTTATTATACCCTTGGGCTTATCAATCTGCTGCCCGGGGGAAGGCATGGGTTTTAAATCCTGTAAACTGGTTTCACTCATTTCTCTTCCCCCTTATTTAATAGGTAATTCTTGGATCAAAGTAAGCATAAAGCAAATCAACAAGCAGGTTGATTAAACAGATCATCATAGCCACCACAAAAATCTCGGCCTGCAGCAGTGGAAAATCCTGGCGGCTGATGGTATCCACCACCAGGCTCCCAAAACCAGGCCAGCCAAATACGACCTCCACGGCAGCCGCTTCACCAGCTAAATACATGGCCAGATCCATGCCGCCAATGGTCAGGACCGCTGTCATAATATTCTTGAGCACATGCTTTACAAGCACCACACTTTCTTTGACCCCTTTCGCCCTGGCTGTGACAGCATACTGGGCATTGAGCTGTTCCGCCATAGAAAAACGGACAATCTGGGCAATATGGCCGGCAGGCACTACAGCCAGGGTAACAGCCGGTAAAACCAGATGCCTGATGGTCCCATAGCCCGAAGTATAAAACCAGCCCAGTTTTACCGCAAAAAACAAGACCAGCATCAGGGCTACCCAGAAGGAAGGCAGGCAAATGCCGATTAAGGAGGCCGTTGTGAGTATCCTGTCTAAGAGAGAATCAGGCTTATATGCAGCAAT
>CAZWTM010000037.1:0-14563 GCA_964637385.1 uncultured Peptococcaceae bacterium | reverse complement strand
TCAAAAGAGGAATGGCAAAGGGATCGTCATAGAAGTAAAGGGCTAATTCATCATACATAGCCTGGCGCTTGGCAGGATCCGGCTCTTTTCTGGCAGCTTCAATCTTCTTATCAATCTCCGGATTCTTCATCACAGACTGGGAGCCTTTGGAATGTACGATGGTGTTATACATGAGTCCGATATCAAAGAAACCGTTTCCGTTGGAACTGAACTGGAGAGCAGGGGCCTTGGCCTGGGTGAAGAGGGTATCCAGCCATTCCTGCCAGCTTAAGAACTTAATCTTCACATTAAATCCGGCATCAGTAAGCATGGCGGCAACAGCTTCTGTGACCTCACCGTCTTTCAGCCAGCGGCCGCGCTCAGAAACCAGTTCAATGACCTCACCGTTATAGCCGGCTTTTTTCAGGAGTTCTTTGGCTTTTTCCTTATCATAGGGGTGAGCCTTGACCTTGCTGCTGTAACCAAAATAACCTTCTTTTCCCATCTGCCCCTGGGCCGGGCTGGCAGCGCCTAAGAAGAGGGCCTCGGCCAGGGCCTTCCGGTCAATGGCATAGTTGGCGGCCAGGCGCATCTCTTTCTTGACCATAGGTCCCCGTAACTGATTAAATCTGATCCAGTAGGTTTCCGCACTTGTTTCCATTTTGACATTGGGGATATCCTTCATGTATTCAGGCAGCATGTTAACGGCAAAATCAATTTCCCCGGCCTTCAGGGCGGCCAACCGGGTGGAACCTTCCTGAATAAAGCGGTATTTGACATTTTTAATGGCGGGCTTTTTACCCCAGTAGCCATCAAAAGCGGTAGCCTGAATATCCACACCGCGGTTCCAGGCGATTACCTTATAGGGACCAGTACCTACCGGCTGGGTATTCACTTTGTCCTTGTTGGCTTCTACATATTTTTTGCTGACCATATCCAGCCTGGCCATCCGCTTGGGGAAGAGGGCATCAAAACCATCAGTAGTGACCTGGATTTTGTTTGGCGCAACCACTTTAGCATCTTTGATAGTAGAAAAATAACTTACCTGCTGTGATTTATAAGCCGGGTCAATGATTCTCTTAATAGAGAATACGGCGTCTTCCGCAGTAAAGTAGTCACCGTTATGAAATTTTACACCATCACGGATGGTTAGTTCCCAGGTGGTGTCATTGATCTTTTTAATGTCTGTAGCCAAACCGGGCTTGGGCTGGAGTGTCTTGCCGTCAAATTCCAGCAGTCTTTCAAAGACGTTATCTGTTACCGCCCTCATATTGCCGTCATCGGGAAATTGTGGATCCAGAGTAGTGGGTTCCCCCTGTAAGGCAATAATTACAGTATCTCTAACTTTGGCCGGGGCAGGGGCAGGGGCCGGTGCCGGTTTGGGCTCTTCTTTCCTGGCACCACATCCGGAGAGTACCAGTGTAAACATCAACATACACACCAGCAATACCGTCAGGAAACGCTTCATCATCATCTCATCCTTTCTCAAAGTTAAATTGTCTTGTTTAGAAAATTATAAATTCCCTAAACAGGGGTGTTAGAGCAAGTACGTACGTGCTTTTGTTCATCTGTGAGGGGAAAATGACATTTCACCCATCTCCCTGCAGACCCCGGTATGTTTGTATAAACAGGTTCTTTCTCGGTACAAATCTCCTGAACCTGAAAACACCGGGGGTGAAAGCGGCAGCCCTTGGGCGGGTTCAAAAGATTGGGCGGATCTCCGGGTATGACTCCCAGCCTCTTCCCTCCCTTCATATCCATAATTGACCCGATAAGACCCCTGGTATAGGGATGGGCAGGATTACGGTAAAGCTCAAAGACATCTGCTGTTTCTACCATTTGTCCGGCATACATCACGGCGACCCTGTCGGCCATTTCTGCCACTACCCCAAGGTCGTGGGTAATCAAGATTACTGTAGTACCGATCTCTTTTTTTAACTGTTTCATCAGTTCCATAATTTGGGCCTGGATCGTCACATCCAGGGAACAGGTGGGTTCATCGGCGATTAATATTTGCGGGCGGCAGGAAAGGGCTATAGCAATCATCACCCGCTGCTTCGTACCACCGGAGAGTTCATGGGGATAATTATAGAAACGCTTTTCCGGCGCCGGTATCCGTACCAGTTCTAACATCTCCAGGGCTTTTTTTCTCGCAGCTTCTCCTTTCAGCCCCTGATTTATCTCCACAGCCTCCATGATTTGCTGCCCAATGGTGTGAGAGGGATTGAGGGAAGACATGGGTTCCTGTAAAATCATGGCAATCCCTGAACCCCGTACTTTCTGCAGCTCATGGTTTTTCATCTTTAAAATGTCTTTGCCATTCAGCAGTACTTCTCCGGCAATGATTTTAGCCGGAGGTGTTTTTAACAGTCGTAACATGGAAAGAGCCGTCACTGTTTTCCCACTGCCGCTTTCCCCCACAATGGCCAGGGTCTCTCCTTTCTCCACCCGGAAAGTGACCCCGTCTACGGCTTTTACTTCTCCTTCCCTGGTAAAAAAATGAGTAGACAAATTATGAACCCGAAGGATTACATTTTTATGAAAAAACCTGCAGGCCCAGTATGTACTGGTCCTGCAGGTTTTTTATTAAATATTTATGTTATGCAAAAAAGGCGTTTTCCTAAAGGTTAACCACTTATCAGGAAAAACAGTTTCAGCTATTTTTGCTATTACCCTTAACAAACTGCCAGAATGCCCGGGCAGTACATCCATGGTAGCGGTTTGCCAACCTGGCACAGTAGATGAAGCGTTGAATCCCTTTTGCCACATAAGGTATCTCCTTAACTTTACCCAACAGCAGGGCTTCTTCCGCGGCCCAATAGGAAACAAAGCTAAACCCCCATCCCGCGGCTACTGCATTGATAATGGCTCTGGTACTGCCGATTTCCATATTCCCAGCAGTTTTCCCAACACTTCTTCCCTGCTGTTTAAAAAACTCCTCCACTACCTGCCTGGTCCCTGAACCTTTTTCCCTGAGAATCAAATGAGCCCAGGGCAGTTCTTCCACCTTATCGGGATAGTGGGGCGGCGCTATGAGGATAAGCCTGTCTTCGCTGAAAGGATAAGTCTCAAAGATGGATTCAACAGGAGGAGCCCCCAAAAAACCGATCTGGACTTCACCGGATTTCAGGGCATTGATAATCTCCCGGGTATCTGCCACTTTGATTTCTACATCGATGCCCGGGTGCATTTCACGAAACTTGCCCACCAGGGCAGGCAATAGGTATTCGCCCGGGAGCGTACTGGCTCCTAAAGACAATTTCCCTCTTTTAAGACCCTGTAGTTCGGCAAGGGACTCCTGGGCCTGGGTTAAGGTATCCAGTATCCTTTTGGCCTCTGGATAGAAAAGTGCCCCTGCATCGGTGAGGGTTACCTCTTTCTCGCTCCTGTCCATGAGCACTGCACCCAAATAATTCTCCAGGGCTTTAACCTGTTTACTGAGGGCAGGCTGGGTTTGATAGAGGACCTCCGCAGCCCGGGAAAAACTTTTTTCCCGTACTACCGTCACAAAGGCCTGCAGGTGCTTCATGCCGATCATAACTTCACCAACTTTCGCCCCATTATAAGCTACACAATTTTCCAGGACAAATTTTTTCTGAACATGCGACACAGGGGGACGGTTCTTGTTGTCGCATAATCTAGAAAGAACGAAAAAGCGCCCATCTCTATTATACAAAAATATACAAAAACAAAGATTCATTATTGAAAAAATCCCACTCGGTGCCGGCAACCCCCAATTTGAAATTGCTCAAAATCATCACTTTTTTTGCTAACCCCTGGTAAATTCCTTAGCCTGGCTAACATAACGGGTGGACTAGCCTTTAATTTTTCCCGAACGGTTGTAAATCTTAGGGTATAGAAAAAGATTTGCGACAAGGAGGAACCGTCCCCTTCTGTCGCATAGAAAAAGATTTGCGACAAGGAGGAACCGTCCCCTTCTGTCGCAAATACCCATTTCAAGTACTATTTTCAGGTTAATTTGGTATCAATGATTTTACTTAAGCATTTCCAAAAATGCTTCCACCCGCAGCTTGATCTGTTCAGTATCGGACTCGCTGTAATCCGTTTCAATCTGCAAAAGGGGTATGTTATGGTTTTTGCGCAGGTGCTCCTTCACGCTGTAGGATTCAATATTATAAGTATGACAGGCCTGCAAAGTAATATCCACCACCCCGTCAACCCGGAAATCTTCCACCAGCTTGCTTAATAGAGATAACCGGCCATGATTGGGCGAAACACAGGCACAGGGTGTCTTACTGTATTTCTCCGCCAGGGCCAGGAAGGGATCTTTTGCTTCGTCCACCAGATCCACAAAGCCCTTGATGCCGCTGCAAGACTCCTGGAGGACTACTGCACCCCCGGATTCCTGGATAATGCCCATGACCTTCTCCTGACCTACCCCCGTGGGACATCCTGTCACCAGGATACGGGGACTGTCAGGGGAAGAGCTAAACTGTCCATTGGCCACCATCTCTTTAAGCTCAGTGATCAATGTTTTCACCTGGTCAAGAAACTCCTGGCGGTTGAACTGGAAGGACCTGCCCCACAGCACTTTCAATAAGTCTGTTCCTGTAATGGGTGTAGGGTGATGTTTATTGAGACTGACCAGTTCCATGATGAGCTTGCGCTCCTCATTGTAAACCTTAATCACTTCCCTTAATTTTTCCCGGGAAATCTTTGTATTCAGGTTCTTCTCGAAATACTCTTTGGCTCGGTAAATTTCCTTTAACCAGTGTTCATTCAGATCCTCTAATGTTGCAGAATTGGGTATATCTAGGACAATCATGGGCTTATGTTTGCTTAATAGTTCATACATTTTTTTCTTGCCGTCACAGGTGGTTTCGGCCAGGACAAAATCAGAAAAATGGAAAAAGGGACATTTGCCGCTGATGGCAAAGCCAAAGCTTGATTTTACCAGGGGACACAGGTTTCTGGGCAGAAATTTTTCCGCCTCGGCGATAGGTTCCTGTTTGGTAGCACATAAACCCACAGGGATGGCCCCTGCCGCTTCAATGAGTTCAATGGGTGAAAAAACACAGTAGTAACCTACCACAGGTTTGCCCTGCTCTTTGGCTTCCTTAGCCAGGACCATTCCTTTGGGAATAAGCTGGTCAAAATACTCCATTGTTTTTGCGCGCATTATTTACCTCCTCCACATAATTCATAACCAATAATGGCCGCTCCTAGAGCACCCACCAGTTGAGGCCTGGCAGGAGCTTCTATCTCCCACCCTGTATGCTCTTTTAAGAAACGTAGTAAAACCTGGTTCTGGGCTACACCTCCGCAGAAGGTAACATGAGGTCCCGGGTTTAGTTTAGCCGCCATGGTACCCACCCGCCTGGCTATAGAGAGAAGAACTCCGGCTACGATTCGTTCCTGGGAAACACCTTGGGCCAGAAGACCAATAATTTCCGACTCGGCAAAAACGGCACACATGCTGCCAATTTCCACAGGCTCCGTCGTTCCACACCTTTCCCCCAGTTCAGATACCTCATAACCTAAAACCTGGGCCATTACCTGCAGGAATCTTCCTGTCCCGGCGGCACATTTATCATTAAGAATAAAATCTTTTACCTTTCCCTCAGAATCAATGGCAATAGCCTTGCTGTCCTGCCCCCCAATATCAATAATCCCCTGAGTCTGGGGAAACAAATAGTGGGCACCCCTGGCATGACAGACAATTTCACTGAAAGTTTTATGGGTAAAATCCAGGTTAACCCGACCATAACCGGTACCCACAATTATACTCACATTATCAAGACCAATATCTGCCTTCCTTAATAACTGGTCTAAAACTTCTTTACCTGCCTGGCGAGGCATCCAGCCTGTGGGAATAACAACGTAATCCCACTTTTCACCATTAAAAATTACTCCTTTGGCCGATACTGAACCTACATCTATGCCAATGGACCAAGTCATTTTCTCACCTATCCTATAGTAATCACTTTTCCTGCCCTAGCCAGGATATCACGGGTACCATACATATTACCCACTTCGCCTACTTTGACCTTGTCTTTGATCTGGAAATAGTCCAGGCAGGTGCCGCAGGCCAGGATTTTTACACCCTTGGCAGCTAAACTTTGTAATAAAGGGAGGGCAGGGGTTTCCTCCACTACCAGTTTCACCCCTTCATGTAAAAAGAGAATATGGCTGGGTAAATCCTCACCCTCATTGAGACAGTGGAGATAGGAAGTCATGAGTTTTTTTCCCAATTTTTCCTCACTATTGCCAATGCCTGGACTGGTGATCAAAAGGACATAATCTTTGTTCATACTTTCTTTCCCCTCTTCCTAAAGATTGACGACTTTTACCGGAGGGAAGCCTTTTTCCTCCAAATATGGAAGAATCGCTGCCACCTCGTTTTCTTCTATTTGAATTCCCAGACCACAGCCTTCGTTAATATGAGGTGGCACAGGAACCGCCAAAAAATGCCAGGTTGTTTTCATCAACTGCTCCTCTGCACCAAGGGTATGGTGAACCGAAGAGAATATCAGGATAACATCTTTCACCCTATTCCCCCCTTAATAATTCCTCAAGGGCAGCCAGTAGGGTCTTTATATCTTCCTCGGTATGGTAGATCCCCAGACTGATCCGCAGGGCTCCCTGCGTATCAGTTCCTGCTGTTTTGTGGGCCAGGGGCGCGCAATGTAATCCTGCCCGGGTAATAATGCCATACTTTCTATCCAGCAAGGAAGCAATCTTATCAGCAGAATGGCACGAAAAGACACAGGAAACCAGACCTACCCGTTTTTCAGGCTCCCGGGGGCCTAATATCCTGATACCAGGGATACTCTCCAATCCAGACAGCAGTAAATTCATTAGTTCCAGCTCATGCCGGCGAAGGGAAGCTATTCCCCGCGCAAGAATATACTCTACTCCGGCATTAAGCCCGGCTAAACCCGGTACGTTTCTTGTGCCGCTTTCCAACCCTTCAGGCCACAATTCAGGCTGGGACAAAGAAGCGGAATGGGTTCCCGTTCCCCCGTAAATTAAAGGCCGTAAGACAATTCCTTCCCGCACAAACAAGCCTCCGGTACCCGGCGGTCCCAAAAGTCCTTTATGACCCGTAAACGCCAGCAGGTCAATGTTCATCTCCTCTACATCAATGGGAATAACCCCTGCGCTCTGGGCCGCATCCACCATGAACAACAGTTCATGCTTTCTGGCGAACCGGCCTAATTCACGAACCGGGAGAATGGTGCCCAGGACATTGGAAGCATGGGTAAAACACATCAGTTTCGTTTTAGGTCTTATGTATTGCTCGCATACTTGCAAATCCAGTTCACCCTCGGGTGAACAGGGTACTACGGAATAACTAACCCCCCGGCTTTTCAAGTATTCCAGGGGACGAATCACTGCATTATGTTCCAGGGAGCTAACCAGGACATGGTCACCGGGGTTTAAGATCCCCTGGAGAGCCAGATTTAAAGACTCGGTGACATTTTGGGTAAAGATAATCCTGTCTCGCTCTTTGATATTAAACAGCCGGGCCAGGCTATCCCGGGTACGAAAAAGTGTCCGGCTGGCAGCCAGGGAGGCCTGGTGGACTCCTCTTCCCGCATTGCCGCCCTGCCTTAATGCCTGGTCATGGGCCCGGTATACCTCCTCCGGTTTGGGCCAGGTGGTAGCCGCATTATCAAAATAGAGCAATTTTGCTCCCTCCTTGCCTTTTAACAATACTATTGTCAGACAGTTCCGGATATACGTCAAATAACAATATGTCATAAATGGAATACTTATTATAATTTTTTGTTATGGCAATAACATAAAAAAAGCCACTCCCCAGTGGCGTAAATAATAAGAGCACGTAACGATCTACCTTGGACTGATATAGATACCTTCATACCTGACCATGATCTTGCGACCATAATCAAGCACTTCAGCACCCATACCAATCGGTCGTTCGACCATACAGAATACCTGTATGACCATATGCAATCTCTCGACTGCATATGATCATTAGTTTTGACACTTCAGTGTTTTTACAAAACCTGCGGCACTCTGTATGATCTTCGCTCGACCCCGTACGATAAGTTGGGATCCTGCCATAATCAAACTTTAATTCAACTATGGCAGAACCTTTCCTTACCGTACGGAATCTTCCCTCCGGCTGCATACAGGCCTTGTGACCTGCATGCAACCTTGGGCCGACCCATGTATACCCCTCTTACTGAAGAACATACATGAATCTTGGCTCAACCGTTACGTACCCTATTAGTAGCATAACCACTATACAGTGATTTATACAAAAAAATGTTTCCTATTTTTTCCTATTATTGCAATATCCTGGTTATGATAATCATAGCACCCATACCGGTAAAAACAGTTAAAAAGAGATTTTTGCTGGTTAAGGCCACCAGTAACGAGGGTAAAGCAGCAAGAAGATAAGTATTATTTAAAGATAGATTAAGGGTATTGTCTGCAAGGAGGATTTCCGGTCCTAAAAGGGAGGCCAAAACAGCCACCGGGATAAATTTGAGCCATCTCATGACCAGAGGCGGCATGTCACATTTAGAAAGCACCACCAGAGGAAGCATGCGGGGAATGTAGGTTACTAACATCATGCCGAAGATGACTGCGAAAACTTTAGTATCCATTCTTCTAGAATCACTCCTATTGTTGCCGTAATGACAGTAGCTAAAATAATATTCCAGTTACCCGGTATCAGATATTTAAAATAAAGGGATAAAATGATGGCAACCACTGCCATGACACTGCTGATTCGCTCACGCATCTGCATCACCAATAAACCGATAAACATGGCCGGTAAAGCGAAATTAAAACCAAAGGCTTCCGGGCTGGGAATCACATTCCCCACTACGGCACCGGAAACTGTACTCACGATCCAGGCCAGTTGGGAGGTAAGATTTAATCCCAGGAAATAACTGGGGCTTTTACTTTCTTTTACGAGATCGCCCATGGCTACGGCAAAAGTTTCATCGGTAATACCAAAAGCGATCACCGCCAAAATACTGCTGGTAAACTTTTTCAGATATGGTACTAAGGATGCACTCATTAAGATATGCCGGGAATTAACGAGAAAAGTTGTGAAGACAATGGTCCCCCAGGATGCTCCCGCCCCTATTAAACCCACGGCGATAAATTGGGAAGAACCGGCATAGACAAGCAAAGACATAAAAAACACATCCCAGGAAGAAAGACCGCCCTGGGCCGCTAAAACACCGAACGCTAATCCTATAGGGACATAGCCTAAAACCACAGGAACTGCCGCTTTCATCCCTGTGTTGAATTCTTTATTGTACATTCTCCACCACCATAAAAAATCATTATTTGCCGGGAAAATCAAATTACAAAAATATCATAACATATCAACCCCAATATTCCTACTGCAAAAAACTACGGGAGCCATTTAAATGGAACCTAACGTAAACATTTGTGCCCCGGGGGGAGCTTTTTACCCTAATGGTGGCATGATGGCGGCTGGCTATGCTGTAACACAAAGCTAGCCCCAGGCCTGTATGGCCATCTTTGGTAGTTACAAAAGGAGTTCCCAGTTTCTCCATAATCTCCGGGGCCATACCAGGCCCTTCATCCTGGATCATCAGGACAACCTCCCCTTCATCACAGTAAGTTTTAATGGTAAGGTTGCCTCCGGCCTCCATGGCTTCCAGACCGTTCCTGGCCAAATTAAAAATTAGCTCCCTGATTTCATTCTCATCTAAGAAAAGATCAGGAATATCCCCTAATTCTACTTTAAGATATTTATTACTAAAAACCCCCTCCACCTGGATAAGGGGGGCCACTGCCGCCACAATGGTGTTGAGGTTCTGTACCTTGAAATTAACAGGTTTATGCCGGGCACAGGTGAGAAAATCATCAATGATCAGGTTAATCCTTTTTATTTCGTCTAACATTAATTCAAAGTTGTTTTGATAAGCTTGGAATTCCCCTTTGGTTTTTAACAGTTGCAAAAAACCGGCAATTGTCGTCATAGGGTTCCTAATTTCATGGGCGATGCCTGCAGCCATCTCTCCCACTAAATTCGTCCGTTCTAAATTAAGTTCATCTCTTTCTGCCTGCTTTCGTTCAGTGACATCACATAAAACCGCCATAACGCCCCTATCTCCGTGGACTAAAGAGGTTTCCCGGGCATCCAGAGAGAGGGTACGCTGGCCATCTTTCGTTAAGATATCCAGTTCTTGATGAATATTCATCCCTCTTCTCTGATTTCTTCCAGGAAAAAAAACACCCCTTTCAGTAAAAAGCCGCTCTTGCACAGCTTCTTTTATTTTGTCATTGTTCTCCAGATTTTCACTTAAAAAAAGAGGGTTTCCGCGGTCATCAAAGGCGGCAAGATAAAGATTTGTTTCTTTTAACAACTTATCCAAAAGAGCCACCCTGCACAGTTTTTCCTGGACAAAAAAGAACAATTTAAGGGTGAGGTAAAACCCTAAAAACAACAAAAGCAGAACATAACTAATGAAAGAACTATCCATCTGCCTGTAACTGTCCCATTGGGTTTGAATAAGGGCAAGGGCCTGAAGGACTGTGACCCCCAGCCAAAGCCATGATGGCCATTTCTTAATTTCAGGATAATATTTTCTGAGCACCGACCCACATAAACCGCAAACAAACATTAGCATAAAACCATATGGTGAAAGGGAGTGGTGCCCCAATCCATAACCCCCGGCCATTAAGCCTGTGACAATAACAGCCCTCCACCCTCCCCTATAACCTGAAAGGAACATGATTAAATGGCCAAAATCAAAAACCAACCTGCTACCAAAGCTTATCTTGTTATAGAAGACAAAAACGGCCGTCAATCCAAAGATCAAACCCCAAATCCAAAGAGCAAACTTGCGTGGAAAGTATAGCACCATAAAGCCGCCTACGGCTCCCAAAGCAATGACAAAAAGTATATTGCTCACGAAGGCTTGTACTATACTAAACCAGTCCATTTTGTTCCCCCATATTTCTACATGGCCACAAGGCCGCTGCTATATACTACCATTAATTGCATTTTTCTGCATAATTTTCCGCAATCCTCTTTTTTTGTTAAATTTTATTAAGATACTTATATTTTTCATTTTGTATTTCTTTTGTTACTTTCGTGTATAATAACTCATTTGTCAAAAAGGAACGTATTCCCCGTCAAATTTTGCCTTTATTCCTTCACTTATAGCATTTGATATTTTATCCGTCAAGGAAAATCACAACAGAAAAAAACACATTTTAACCTTCCATCCATGTTTACCATAAAGGCAAAAAAAAAGGAATTCAGCCATAAAAGTAGAAAGGAAACTACAAAAGCACAAGTATCAAAAATCTATTTTAAGGAGCGGGAAGGAAATGATTGGTGCTTCAAGACTTCATAACTTGCAGCCAGGTATTTTTTCGAAAATCAGTGAGGTAAAGGCACGGGTTCTCCAGGCCGGTAAAGATGTGATTGACTTAAGCGTGGGCAGCCCCGATATGCCTCCTCCTCCCCACGTCAAAAAAGCCTTGATTGAAGCAGCAGAAAACGATAAAAACTATGGCTATACCTTAACGGAAGGTATACCCCCTTTAAAAAAAAGCATTGCAGACTGGTATAAAACTAATTACCAGGTTGAACTGGACCAGGACAAAGAGATCTTATCTTTGATGGGCTCCCAGGACGGTTTGGCCCACATCTTCTGGGCCACTGTTGACCCGGGAGATATTGTTCTGGTACCTGATCCCGGCTATCCTATCTACCAGAGCGGGGCCTTACTGGCGGGAGGAGTTCTCTATCCCATGCCTCTCAAAGAAGAACACAATTTCCTGCCGGATTTAAGTGCAATCCCCCGGAATATTTGCCAAAAAGCTAAAATCATGGTCCTCAATTATCCCAGCAATCCCCTGGCCGCTACGGCAAATAGAGAGTTTTTTGCCGCAGTGGTAGCTTTCGCCCGGGAGCATAACATCATCGTCTGCCATGATTTTGCTTATTCTGAGCTCTCTTATGATGGTTTTAGAAATGTAAGTTTTTTAGAAGTTCCCGGAGCTAAAGAAATAGGCGTAGAATTTCATTCCATTTCCAAGACATATAATCTGGCGGGCTGCCGTTTGGGATTCATTGTGGGCAATGCTGCCGTCATTGATGCCCTGCGTCTCGTTAAAAGTAACATTGACTACGGCATTTTCCGCCCTGTGCAGTTAGCGGCCATAGAAGCCCTCTCAGGACCCCAGGAATGTGTAAGGGCCAATGCCAAAGCCTATGAACACAGGAGAGATGTTCTGGTAGAAGAACTCACCAAATTCGGCTGGAAAATAAATAAACCCAAAGCTTCCATGTTCGCCTGGGCCAAACTCCCTCCATCTTTCCTTTCCTCGGAAAAATTTGCTATGGATTTGTTACAGGAAACGGGCGTAGCAGTAGTTCCCGGTATTGCTTTCGGCCAGTGCGGTGAGGGTTATATTCGTATTGGCCTGGTGCAAGAAGCGGAAAAAATTCGCGAAGCCGCCAGACGTATGGGTGAATTTGTAACAAAATACAATCGCTAAAGACGGATTTGCCACCTGGCACCTCCCTCTTTCTGAAATACAATACATTATTGCAAATTTCTCCTGCGACAAAAGAGAAGAACGAAATCGCTAGCACGATGGCTCTTGGTAAATTTTTCTGCAATTAAATTTCATAAAAAATGAAAAAGTATGTCCTTTTTGTGGTATTGTTTAATCGCCAAACCAAACAACCCAGAAAGGAGCATACTTTTCTTTTATGATTATACCATTTGCTAACACCATTTTATCAGATACAGCTTTGGAGGTGTTGCGAAAATATTTCAAGGCATACTTTTCTCCTAAAAGCTACAAGCCTGACGATTGGTTATTCCCTGGCCAAAACAAAAGTGAGCACATTAATGTCAAGACCATTAAGAATACCCTGATCAAACTGCGGAACCGGCTGCAGTTAGACCAGAATATTTCTGCTCATACCTTGAGGCACTGTTTTGCCACCCACGCCCTGGAAGATGGAGTAGACCCTATCTTCATCCAGCAGATGCTGGGCCATAAAAGCCTTAAGACGACAACCACCTATCTTCACATGACCTCAAAAAGCTTGATGGGCATCAAGAGTCCCCTGGATACTGGCAGCGGTAGCATAAAATGATTACCGTTCAGGAGGTTTTTCTTAATTTTTATTTCCGGTACACGCAAAGGTACACTCCCTCCCCCCAGCAAGCCAAAGCCGCTGAAGACATCATGCGCTGCAGAACTGCGGCTTTAGGTGGTCATGTTTATGAATGTGAAGAATGTGGTCATACGGTAGTACGATATAATTCGTGTCGAAACCGGCATTGCCCTATGTGCCAAGGTGTTAACAAGGCCATTTGGGTGGATAAAAGGAGCAAGGACATCCTTAATGCTCCCTATTTTCATCTCGTGTTCACTATGCCGCAGCAACTTCACTCTTTGCTTTATCAAAACCAGGAACTGTTGTATGGGCTGATGTACAAAGTTGCTGCCGAAACACTTTTGGAGCTTTCTTGGGATAAAAAATATCTGGGTGCACAGATTGGCTTTTTCTCCTTGCTGCACACATGGGGACAGGATTTGCACTACCATCCCCATATCCATACGGTGGTATTGGCAGGGGGGTTATCAGAGAACAATCAGTGGCGCAATAGCAGCAAAAAGTTCTTTATTCCTGTGAAGGTATTGGCAAAAAAGTTCCGTGGCAAATATCTGTACTATCTAAAACAGTACTACCGCCAAGACTTGCTTAAATTTTATGGCAATACAGAAGAATACCGTAATCCCAAATCTTTCTCCCGTTTGCTAGACCAATGCTATGCCCAAAACTGGTATACTTATACAAAAAGGACCTTTTCAGGGCCCCTGGCGGTAGTCCAATACCTGGGGAGATACACTCATCGTATAGCCAAACTGACTCTAAGTCCTTCATACAAGCCTAAATTGGAAGGCCTCAAAACTCTTGAAATTCTTTGCCTTCTTGCAGGCAGGGATGTAATGGCATGTCCGGCATGCAGGGAAGGTAAGCTTAAGAAGGTATCCACTTTTTATTCGGGTACCTCACCATGATGGCACCTGAACTGAATACTTACTACCATGCCTATTTGGGGGAGGGGGGAAGTATTCCCAAAACAGCCCTTTTTTCAAAAGAAAATGCTCACAAAATCCAAATATTAACAGAAAAACAAGGGATTTTAAATTTTTAAGACCAAACTCAAAAGATTGAATCCCCCTAATACTAACACCGCGACTTCGTTCTTCTGGGGCAATCGGAAATTTTGTCAGTAGGAATATCGGTTAACGATGGCTCATCAATTATCTCTATATGGTTGTTGAGCCTTTTTTACATGCAAAACTTCCGATTGAACCCTTCAAGAACCGTCCCTATTGTCGCAAATGAAAAAGACTCCGGGCTTTCCATAGTTGAAAACCGGAGTCTTTTATTGATAAGGCACTTTATTCAATTTAATGTTCTGCAATAAGATTCCGCTCCATTTCTGCCAGAAAAATTTCTTCCATAATTTCATGCAATGTGCGCTCATCACCACTGTCGTGCATGCGTATGATTGTATACATGTTTTAATGCCTCCTTTTATGCAGTAATTTATGTATAGTATAACACCAT
>CAZWTM010000036.1:0-24351 GCA_964637385.1 uncultured Peptococcaceae bacterium | reverse complement strand
AATAATAAGGTAGGAGGAAAGAAAATGAAAAAGATTGTTCTGGCTTACTCGGGAGGTCTTGATACCTCTATCATCATTCCCTGGCTAAAAGAGAATTTTGGCTATGAAGTCATCGCGATGGCTGCAGACGTGGGACAGGGTGAAGAACTGGAACCTCTCCGGGAAAAAGCCATCAAAACAGGGGCCAGCAAAATATATATTGAAGATGTGAAGGAAGAGTTTGTTACCAATTACATCTTCCCCACGTTAAAGGCAGGGGCTATTTATGAAGGCAAGTATCTTTTAGGCACCTCCTTTGCCCGTCCTTTAATTGCCAAGAAGCTGGTGGAAATAGCCAAAAAAGAAGGCGCCGAAGCGGTAGCCCACGGGGCTACAGGTAAAGGAAATGACCAGGTTCGTTTCGAGTTAACCGTAAAAGCCCTGGCTCCCGAGTTAAAGATAGTGGCTCCCTGGCGCCTTTGGGATATTAAATCGAGGGAACAGGCCATAGATTATGCCAAAGCACGCAATATCCCTGTTCCCGTGACGAAAGACAGGCCCTACAGTATGGATAGGAACCTCTGGCACCTGAGTCACGAGGGCGCTGACCTGGAGGACCCTGCCAATGAGCCTAAAGATGATGTGCTGATGTTGATTACACCTCCGGAAAAGGCTCCTGATAAACCCACCTACGTAGAAATCGAATTTGCAGAGGGCATACCCGTTGCCGTAAACGGCCAGAAGTTGGACCCTGTAAAATTGATTTCCACCCTTAACGAAATTGCAGGGGCCAATGGGGTGGGCATTGTGGATATGGTTGAAAACCGTCTGGTGGGTATGAAGTCCAGGGGCATTTATGAGACCCCGGGCGGCACTGTGCTGGTTTTGGCTCACAGGGAGCTGGAATTACTTACTCTGGATAGAGCGACCCTGCATTATAAAGATCTTATTGCTCAGCGCTATGCTGAACTGGTCTATGACGGTGTTTGGTTCCATCCTTTGAGAGAAGCTATCGACGCTTTCGTGAATGTGACCCAGAAGACTGTAACGGGTACTGTGCGGATGAAGCTTTATAAAGGCAACTGTACTCCCGCTGGCACCAAGTCTCCTTATTCCTTATATAACGAAGCTTTTGCTACCTTTGGTGAGGATAAAGTTTATAACCAGAAAGATGCGGAAGGGTTTATCAATCTTTTCGGTCTTCCTTTGAAAGTCCGTGCCCTCATGAAAAAGGAGGCAGGGCTGGAGTAATTTCAGTTGATAGTTGATAGTTGGTAGTATTGTTCTACGCTTCCCGATTCCCGAATCCCGCTTCCCGATGCAAAGGTTAAATTCGGGTAACGGGCAACAGGTAGCGGGTGGTGACTAAAAATGTCGGAGATCAGTAATCGCAAGTTGTACAAAGGAGAACAAGTATGAAACTCTGGGGAGGCCGTTTTACCAAAAATACAGACAGGCTGGTAGAGGATTTTCATTCATCGATAAGTTTTGACCAGCGGCTTTACCGCTATGATATTGCGGGAAGTATAGCCCATGCCCGGATGCTGGGAGAGACCGGCATTATCGAGCCTGCTGAAGCTCACGCGATTATCACAGGATTACAGGAACTTCTTGCAGAGATTGAGGCAGGAAAAATTCAATTCTCCGTTGATGCGGAAGATATTCATATGAATATCGAGACCTTGTTGACTGCTAAGATAGGTCCGGTGGGCAAGAAGCTGCATACGGCCCGGAGCCGTAATGACCAGGTGGCTTTAGATACCAGGCTGCTTCTTAAGGACGAAATCCGCCGTACTCAAGAACTGCTGCTGGGCCTTTTGGATGTATTAGTTAATTTGGCAGATAAGCATAAAGATACCATTATGCCGGGTTATACTCATCTCCAGCTGGCGCAGCCCATCACCCTGGGGCATCATCTGCTGGCCTATGCAGAGATGTTTAAACGGGACTTTGAACGGCTGGAAGACTGTTATGAGCGTACCAATGTCATGCCTTTGGGTTCAGGAGCCCTGGCGGGAACCACCTTTCCCCTGAACCGCCAGATGGTGGCAGAGGAGCTGGGGTTTGCCAGAGTGTCGGAAAATAGTTTAGACAGTGTGTCCGACCGGGATTATATTATTGAATTCCTTGCGGCCGCCTCGCTCATTATGATGCATCTCTCCCGTTTTTGTGAGGAAATCATCCTGTGGGCCAGTAACGAATTTGCTTTTGTGGAAATTGATGATGCCTATAGCACAGGTTCCTCCATCATGCCCCAGAAAAAAAATCCCGATGTGGCCGAATTAATTAGAGGGAAGACGGGTAGAGTTTATGGCAATCTCATGAGTTTGCTCACAGTCATGAAAGGTTTGCCTTTAGCCTATAACAAAGACATGCAGGAAGACAAGGAAGCCTTGTTTGACAGCATTGACACCATACAGAAATGTTTACTTACCTTTACGCCCATGTTAGAGACCCTTATATTCCGCCAAGAGAAGATGTATGAAGCCGCCAGGAAAGGTTTTTCTAATGCTACAGATTTAGCCGATTATTTAGTACGAAAAGGCTTGAGCTTCCGTGATGCCCACCACGTTGTAGGGGCTTTGGTCCGTTATTGCCTCTCCCAGGGAAAGGCGCTGGAAGACCTATCCCTGGAGGAATTCAGGAAAGGCTGCCTGGTGGTTCAGGAAGACAGCTGTCTTTTCATACAGGATGATGTATATGAGGCCTTGAAACTGGAGAATGTGGTAGGACGCCGTCAAACTTATGGTGGTACGGCTCCTCTGCAAGTAGCCCAGGCCGTTGTTCGCTTGAAAGGTTATCTTGAGGAGATAAAGAAAAAGCTGGAGGAGTGATTTCCTCCAGCTTTTAAATATTATTGCAAACATCCTAGTGATGGCCAGGCGAGTCACTAGTAACTAATAACTAGTAACTAGTAACTTACTGCGAACTGCTAACTATCAATTTTCCTTCGGTTTACCAAAGAATTCATATATCCCCATGGCGATAAGGAAAAAGCCAAAGATCCTTCGCAATAGTTGGGCATCAACCTTACTGGCTAAAGCGGCGCCGACAACAGCACCGGCTAAGGCTCCGACTGTGAGGCAGAGGGCCAGTCTTATGTTCACATTGCCTTGCCGGTAATGGGTGACTACGGCAACAACGGCTGTAGGGATAAAAGAAGCCAGACAAATTCCCTGGGCTACATGCTGACCTATACCCATAAAAATGACTAAAGCGGGGACTAAAAGAGTTCCTCCTCCGATGGCTAACCCGCTTAAGATGCCCATGCATAATCCGATGATGTATATAGCCATTTACAACACCATCCTTATGCCTGCTGCCGCCATAAAAATCCCAAAAAGCTTTTTAAGTTTTGGCGCAGGAATATGCTCCATCAATTTGGCTCCTAAATAGCCACCCAGCATACCACTGGTGGCCACTTTAATGGCTAATTCCCAGTCCATATGACCATTGGCCTGGTAGACAAAAGTACTGACAATGGCGGTGGGAAGTATGATGGCTAAGGAGGTACCATGGGCAGTATGTTGTTCTTCTCCCAGGATAAAGACCATGGCGGGAATAAGGATAGTGCCTCCGCCTATACCGATTAGTCCATTGATGAGGCCGGTTAATATTCCGATGATTCCCAGGCGGCAGATTTTCCGTAACGAAAATTGCATGGCTAACCTCCTTGTTACGGACTTTAGTTTTTGCCTGGAAAACAGAAAATATGTCTGTTAGTTGGCAGTTGGTAGTTCGCAGTTCGCAGTAATTTTTACCGTGAACCGTTAACAGTTAACCGTGAACCGTAAATATTAACTCGCTTGGAAATTATTAAAGAACGGTTCGCTGTTCACGGTTTACGGTTTACGAATAGGGTTATCTGACTCTGGACACTGGTAACTGGTTACCCGGAAATCAGGGGTGTACCAGCCCCAAAGCCAAGATGAGCAAAATTCCCAGGGAAAAACCCAGCCGGGCATAGTTGGGATGCCGCCGGTAGGATTCAGGAATCAGTTCGTTTTTCACGATAAAGGTCATGGCACCTCCTGCCAGTGACAGGAGCAGGCAAATAAAGTGCTTGGAAATGGAAACCAGTAATAGGCCCAGATAGGCACCAAGAGGGGTAAAAACACTTACCAGTAAACAGGTACCTAAAATACCTTTGCGAGACATGCCGCCCATGGTAAGGGGAGCTGCAGTAGCCATTCCCTCCGGTATGTTATGTAGCCCAATGGAGAGGGCTATGAGAAAGCCCAGGCTTTCTTTGGCTGTATAACCAACAGCGATGGCGATTCCTTCGGGTAAATCGTGAAGAGCGATACCAGCAGCAATCAGGTAACCCATCTTGAGGAGATAACCCTGGCGTCCCTCCTTCTGCCCTTTAATACCGGGAAGGAAGGAGATAATAATATCCAGGATGAACATAAAGACTAAGCCCAGCAAAAAACCCAGTGAGGTTACAAAAACATTGCCGTAATCAAGGGCTGAGGGAATAAGATCAAAAATAACTACGGCAGTCATGACTCCGCCGGCAAATCCTAGAAAAGAGGCCAGGATTCGTTCACCCGGCTGTCCAAAGGCTAAAACAATGATAGCACCGAACACCGTGGCCAAACCGGCCGCTGTACTTTGCCAAATTACTTCATAAAGCATAGTAGTACCTCTTCAAAAAAGATTTAAGTTAATAACCAGTATCAAGATAGTAAAGAGGCCTCTTTTTTATGACAGTTTTTAAACATAACACTGGTGGGGATAGTCAAAAAAATGTATAAAAAATGGTACAAGAAATAATAAAAATTATAGTTTTCACATACAAAAAATCTTGATAGAATAAGAAGTGTTTTATATAAAAAGCGGTGTATTTTATTAAGACTGCCCGAGAAGAGACTAGAAGAGAGAATTTGGAGAAATTTGGAGGGTAAGAGAATGAGTGTTGTGAATCCAGAAGCAATTGGTGTGTTTGGTCTTATCATTACTGTATGGTGTTTTGGTCTTGAACAGTTGGGATTTGGTGTCAAAGGTGGCGACCATAAAGAAATCGGTAAGTCTCTGGCTTATATCGCCATCTTTTTTGGCGGTGCGGCCCAGGTATTCACTGCTCTCAGCATGTATCTGTTTGACGTCTTAAAGAATCCCGCTATGAGTATTTACCTGGGAACCATCTTTGCTGATTACGGTATTTTCTGGCTGTTGATTGGCGTCTTCTTCCTCAAGGGTGGGGATAAAAAGCAGATTGCTCATTTCTTTATTGTGCAGTTGTTTGTTTCTGCTGTATTCCTCTACAAGGCGATACTTCTCGGTAAGATCTGGCCACTGGGCGTAGTTTTGGCCTTGATTTGCGGACTCTTTGCCGTTCTGCCTTTTGCCTGGTACGGCAAAGGTGCCATCTATACAAAAATTGCCGGTGCTCTCAATATCCTTATTGGTTTTGCGGCGCTGCCGATTTTCTTACATGCTCTCGGCCTGTAAGAATTAATTTTAAACATATATCAGGGCAGTCTCAAGCCTAACTTTCTCAAAGAAAGTTAGGTTTTTTTTATTGTAATTAAAGTGGAGAAAAAAGGAACAATCTTATATTTTGTCGAAGAATAGTAAATATGGATTTTATCTCCATAAATACCGTTTATAAGGAGATGATGCTATATGAGAAGGATATTTGTAATTCTAATCATCCTATGGTTGGGCCTTGTGTTTTTTACGGTATGTGCCCAGGGGGAGACTGGAAATGCCCGGGTCATACTAACATATCCTCTAAATGGTGTAGTTATGGGAGGAGATCGAATAACTGTTACGGGAACGGCTTATGACCCCGATAATGATCAGGGTGTAAAAAACGTAGCTGTTGCGATTAAGACACCGGATAATAAATATTTACAAAGCACGGGTGGCTTTAGCATTCATCCCACATACTTTCCAGTTACTACAGGTGACGGTTTTAAAAGCTGGAAAAGTGAAATTCCTCTTAGTAACTGGCTGTCCAGGGGTGTAGTGTATACTGTTGTCGCGATTGTCAATGATGGGCAATCCGCTGAATGCACCGACCCGGGCTGGACTTTTATAAGTGGTCATACTGATAGTAAAGGCGTTAATATAAATGGGGACGTAGAGCTAGGGGAAGCTAATTTAGAGGGAGCTGTTCTTAGCCTGGAACTTATTAACATGACATTTGCCGATTCTATACAGCCCGATGATTTTATTCTTCACAGCAATATTTCCTCTCTTGCTGTTAAAAATGTAATTAGAGAAAACAATAGCCGGGCGTCCCTTGTATTAGATTATGATGGTTCTGACTTTGATGAGGATAGTGAACTCTCTGTGACGGTAAAGTCTTCAGCATTAAAGAATTGGAACAACCTTACGAGCAATACTCTTCATATAAGGGCAGCTAAGGAAAGAATTACCATAAGTGCCGGGGAACAATTGGTGGAAAATTTACTGGATGGAGCAGTTCTAAACATTCAATTACATGATGTAACTTTCCGCGACGAAGAAATTTGTGCAGATAATATCCTCCTGGTCAATGGGCCTGAGGGATTATCAGTGGCTCAGGCGGTTTACCAGAGTCCAACAACGGCTGCTGTACATTTAAAATTCAATCATACTGACTTTGACTCAGATATTACTGATTTCTCTCTGGTCATAAGGGCGGGGGAGTTATCACAGGGAAGCGATTTAAACAGCAATCCATTGCCTATAAAAGCCATTGTAGAACGAAGCGAAAAACAAATTACCGGGTTTACTGTTCCCGCCCAGGCAGGACAAAGTATAATTGATCCAGGGGCTTATACGGTTACTTTTCGGGTACCGTACGGTACAGAAATAACATCTCTGGCGCCCAACATCACCGTATCAGAAGGGGCTGCCGTCAGTCCTGCTCCAGGTGAACCCCAAGATTTCTCTCAGCCTGTTACATACGTGGTCACTGCCGAGGATTTATCTACCCAGAGCTGGGTGGTAACCTGCATAGTGGAACTGCCAGCAGAGATTGATGATAATAATGAAAACCCTATGGATGATGACAAGCATACTGAAGATTATGATAACCTCAATAATAACGGAAAGAACAACAATAAAAGTGACAATGATGGGAATAAAACAACATCAACAGAAAATACAAAGCCAAATGATGATTCCCTTCTCAGGGCTACATTAAACAATACGGGACGGGCCGTCTTTTCTCTAACTGGGAGGCCGGAAGGAAAGGCAACCTTTTCAGTTAATTTAATACATGAACTGGGAAAGAACAATATCCCTCTAATTATTAAAACCAACAGTATTACTGTGGAGCTTCCTTCTCATATTTTAGCAACCTCACTGTTGGAACAGGCTTTGAACCGGGAGCATGCTTATGTAGCAATAAAGGTTAGGGAGTTGCTGGGTACCGATGAAATGGGGACAGTAACAGGGACGTTTACGGCCAATGGACGTAAGATCGCCGCCATAGGATGTAAGATGATTGAATTATCTGTTGAAACCAGTGATGGCAGCGGTGATTCTGGTTACTCCACGAAGCTGGCCGGTCTTAATGGGCCTATTTTAATCACATTCGATATATCCTCCCTAAACCTGGGAACGGTAAGTCTTGTTAATTTAAGCGGGATAAGCATAGATAATGAAGCACAGTTGAAGCCCATACTACTGGGTGGTACTTATGATGAGGTCAATAAAAAGTTTACTTTTTATTCAGATCGGTTTAGTATCTTAACGGTGGGCCAAGTTGAAAATTTGATAGCCATGAATTTATGGGTAGGAAATAAGATGATTGACATAAACGGGATATTAAGGGAAATCGATGTTCCGCCTTTTCTCATTAATAATCGTGTCATGGTGCCCCTTCGTTTCATTGGTGAGGCCCTGGGTGCAAAGCTTAAATGGGACGAAAAGACAGGTACAGTTATCATAAAGCAGGGAATGAAAGAGTTAAAGTTAGTACCGAATCAACCCATGCCAGATTATGGTATACCGGCTACTATTATCAAAGGCAGAACTTTAGTACCGGTGAGGTATATAGCAGAATCCTTCGGGGCCCATGTTATCTGGATACCTCATAGGGGGACAGTTTATATAGTTCAGTAAATCTCTTTTAATTTTTATAACAACCATAAGCACATGTATACAATATATTTTTAAAAGCGGCATTGACCTTTTCGTGTGAAGGAAATATAATAGTGACACAACCAGTTATATAACACGTTAATTATAATCAGTGTATTGTATAATAATACTGTATACAAAAGGAAGGGGGAGTAGAAAATGAACGCACCTATCTTTGTTAACATTGAAGAAGCTTTAGAAAAATTGGCGGCTTTAGAAGAATTACGCGATGAACTTAAAAAGACACCTTGCAGTATCTGGGGTGAGTAGAATAAAAACGCTTTCAAGGATATCCTTGAAAGCATTTTTATTTTATTCTTATAAAATTTCCGCCATAGATGACGACTTGTCTACAGTCGTCAAAGAAATGATGGATTGATTAAAAGGGGGAGCCCATGGCCTGACGCCGGAAGAGCTGTTGGTAATTGTGGAAAAGGCCCAGAAGGCTCATGCCGAATGGATGGAAGGGCTGAAAAAAATTGTAGATGAAGGAGAGCTGTATCCTATGCAGACAGACAGCAGAAAATGTGCTTTTGGCCATTTTTATTATGCCGTGACTATTGAAAACCCGCAAATTTCCCAAGGTTGGAAGGCGATTGAAGTTGTGCATAATCGGTTCCACCAGATGGGGGACAAAGTCATGGAGGCTGTTAAAAAGGGAGACAGGGAAGAGGCGCGAAGTTTATACGACGAGGGTGAAAAATTGTCTCGTCAGATGCTTGAACTTCTGAGTAAAGTAGCCAAGGATACTCAAGAACTTTTAAAAAAAGGTGTAAAAACGGTATAGTTATCCTTATGTAATAAATATGTATATAAGGAAATTCTGTAAATTGACAACAACCATTCAAATAAATATAATTTATGTTGTATTAATGCTGGTGTAGCTCAGCGGCAGAGCAGCTGATTCGTAATCAGCAGGTCACGGGTTCAAATCCCGTCACCAGCTCCAATTTTATCACACTGAAGTGCCGCAAAGCGATTACTAGTGGTAAAGTAGCCATTAGCCAAAAAACAGACTGGGAATAATTCCGGTCTGTTTTTTGAATTGAATGCGAAACTATTGCAAGGAAATGGTTTAATATGAAAGAATATAGGAGATACAGAAAGAAAAAAAGTGGAGGGTTGGTTCATGGAATTATTAAAAGGATTGGAAGCTGTCACGGGACGTGAAGCCCTGCGCCATTTTGCCCGTATTGCCCAGTATATCAATGATATTACGCTGGCTGACATCAGCATCTCTGTCATTGAGGGCGATACTTATCTGGCTTATGTTCCGGGAAAAAGCATAAATTTTGGACGCAAACCGGGGGACAAGCTGCAGCCGGGGACCGCAGGCTATCAGTGCATGATGGAAAAGAGGCGAGTCATTAAAGAATTTACCCGGGAGCAATCGGCTTACGGTGTACCCTACATAGCCAATGCTTTCCCTATTAAAGATGAAACTGGGAACGTGGTTGGTTGTATTGTTACTGCAGAGGATATTACGATGCAGGCTGTGGTAAGAGAGACAGCCCAACTATTAAGTGCGGCTTCGCAACAATTAGCAGAGGCTATCCAGACTATGAACGGGCAAATGGAAGAAATGGCGGCCTCTGGGGAAAATTTAACCTCCATTACGGTTCAGGCTGTGGAAAAAGTAAAAGACACGGATAATGTAGTGGTTTTTATTCAGGAAGTAGCCAAGCAGACGAATCTCCTTGGCCTCAATGCCGCAATTGAGGCGGCTCGTGTGGGAGAGGCGGGAAAGGGTTTTGGAGTTGTAGCGGAAGAGGTGCGCAAACTGGCTGTTAATTCTGCCGAATCAGCTAAACGGATTAAACAGGTTTTAAACCATGTACAGGATGCTATTCTGCAGATCAACACCAATACGACGACCCTAAAAGAAGCTATTCGCGAGCAGGTTACTATCATTGAGCAAATAGCCGCTTCCAGTGAGGAAATGTCAGCTATGGCCCATAAGCTGGAAAAACTGGCCCAGGACTTACTGGATGTAAGCAAAAAATAAGGATTATTGAGGGAAGACGTAAGGGTACGGAAATTTCTTACAAGGTTGGTAGACCAAAAGGCCAGGGCCGTAGCTGAATTATTATGGCGCTTAAAAGGGGAAGCATAGTTATTAATAGCTTGATGTAAAAAAGTGAGGAGTTCTAAAAAACTCCTCACTTTCGTCGTTTCTCTCCCTACGCTGTTGGGCAATCTTTTACTATCAACTAACAATTAACAACAGTATTATTCCTGTAAAAGCCGTACTGATTCCTTTGCTGCCCAGCGCAGCTTGTAAGTGATAAGAGCCACTTCGATGAGCGCATGAAGATAGTAGCTTCCCGAGGGGAAACGATCATGCCAGCGGTTGAGAATAAGATCCAGTTTGCTCCAGACCCTGGGTTCCTCTACGGGAGGAATAATTTCCCCCTGTAGTTTTTTCGTAAGTTTCATGTTATAAAAGCTGTAGACATCCAGGACATGTCGCAGTAGTTCCAATATTTCCTGAAATTCAGGGCTGATGGGCAGGTCTCCTGCTTCTTTGCGGCGCTCCTTTCTTTCCTGGGCCAAAAAGAGGATATCACGGGTTCTTTGCCAAAGTCCTTTATTGTAGGCAATATATTCACTGTAAAATTTTGCTTCCTTTTCTTTTGCTGTCGAAGGGTCATCTGCTTCCAGGCCTAAATTATAACGATACAAGTTATAGAGATTTTGGGCCTCGTTGAAAAGAGCTTCCGTTTTAGCTTGGAACTTATCCCATTCCTCGGGAGTGAGGAAGGTTAAATTAAGGTAGTTGTTGACAGCCTGGATAAAAGAATTGCTCGTTTGATGGTTAAGTTCCAGTAATTTTTGAATGAGGGGTTCCCGGTAACGTGGGGGGGCAATGGTAGCATTGACAAAGATGGCTACACCTAGGCCAATAAAAATAGCCAGGGAACGAATGAGCGCGTGGTCCAGAAATTCTGCCGTAGGTGAACCCAGGATAAAGATGGCGGCTACCACACCTGTGGAGATAGCACTTCGCCACTTTAGGCGATTACAAACGATGATGATAAGGATAGTAGCGACACCCATGCTAAAAGGATTAGGGCCGATGAGAAGGCCCAGGAGGACAGCAATACCTATAGAGGTGAAATGGACAAAGACCTGTTCCCGGGCATTAAGTAGACTCTGGCCCACTGAAGGCTGCAGGTTAACTACGGTTGCAGCGCCGGCAAAGATGGCCGGTTGAATGCCCAGCATATTACAAATGAACATACTTAAAGTAACGGCAATTCCTGTTTTGAGAACTCTGGCTCCAATGATCATAGGGTTGACCTCAATTTATTGTTTTTATTATTTATCATAAATAATAAAGGCTGTATTTGGAAAGAGCAGTACGTAAAAGTTGTGTTAATATTTTGCGAAAACCCTGGGTAAATGATGATATACTAATGGATAGTACATAGAATGGGGGGAATCATTTTGACCAGTATCAGTCAACAATTAAAGGAGATTTTAACCATGGAAGAAGAGGCTCTCCGGTTGGGATGCAGCCGTTCCGCACTGTTATGGGCCCAGGATGTGGTTTTTGATCCCCGTGTCAACTTAAAGTGCTGGCAAAATACCTGCACCCATTATGGCAAAAACTTCATGTGTCCGCCTTTTGTCCCGAATTACCGGGATTTCCGCCAAAGTGTGGAGCCTTATAAACTCGCCTTACTGCTTCAGAAGGAAAGGAAGTTGCCGCCCGGTTTATCACCCCAGGAAATAGACCAGGAATTTAAGGAAGCCGCTCTTTTTCTTCACGGGGTTTTGTTAAAATTGGAGAAGCAGGCCTTTACTCTGGGGTTCCCTTTTGCTTTAGGCTTAAGTGGAGGGAACTGCAAATTATGTTCCACTTGTGGCGCCAAACTGGGGCAAGAGATGTGTCGTAAGCCCGGGGAAGCTAGAATGTCTATGGAGGCAGTGGGTATAGACGTGATCAATACCGCCAGGAAAGTAAATTTCCCCGTAGTTTTTCAAAGTAACCTGGTAAGTGCTACCGGAATTTTATTTATAATTTAAGAAAGTACAACTTTATGGTAATTTTTAAGCTTCGGCTAACTTTGACTTAACATGAAAGTTGTATTATTAAGCTGAAGGAATGGATTGACAGGAGGTGCCTGTTATGCAGTATCTCATACGTGTAGTGGGTTTTGGTGATAGTGCTCTCTTTTATTATGTGAACAATAAAGTGAAATGCGGTATTTTGGATAAGCTCATGCCCCTTGTTACAAACCTGGGAGGAGCCACTTTTACGGTATTAAGCTGCCTTATCCTGATGCTGTGGGGAGAAAATGAATTAAAGCTGGCGGCTGGCAGGGCCTCCCTTGCTTTGGCCTCAAGTTTCAGTATCGGCTATTTTCTCAAAAAAGTTTTTTCCCGTCCCCGGCCTTATCAGGTTCTACCCGGTGCCCATACAGGGGCCAAAGTTTTTAAGGATTATGCTTTTCCTTCGGGCCATACCACGGCAGGTTTTTCTCTTGCGGTAAGTTACGCCCTGGTATATTCTTTTTTAACCGTACCCTTGCTTCTTTGTGCGGTGCTCATTGGTATATCCCGTATCTATTTAGGCCAGCACTATCCCACAGATGTGTTAGCCGGAGGTTTGTTGGGAACACTGGCCGCCGTGATCGCCAATATGGTCTTATGAAAAAACAGGATTGTTAAATGGCTGTCGGGTTAACAACGGCAGCCATTTATTTTTTTCACGGGCACCACAAGTACAAGTGTGCAACTAAAGCTTCTGCCTTTCCTTACTATCGGCACAAGCCAAGTTTTCTTTGCATATCCTGCCCTTTTTTCCCGTATGAATGAAGTGGGGGTGGGGTACGTGTCAGAAAAGGTTCGGCTTATGATCCTAATCATATGTCTATTGTTGTTAGATACAGGTATTATTATCACGAGATGGGCCCTTTATGATGAAAAGGAGGAGTATGCCTGTTTTTGGTGTGAATACGGCGGAGAAGTTAGCTGGCTCCAGGCGGCAAAGGAGCGGGACTTACCCCCGCAGTTAACTGTTTCTCAAGAGAAAAAACTGCGGAAGATTAGTGTCCCTGAGACGAGACCTCAGAATATGGGGGGACAAAAAAAGTTTAGCTGGTGGTACCGTGGTAACCTGGAACATCGTCCCGTGTGGGTGGACAGAAAGCTCGCTGACCTTTTGTCAGCTTATGGTGGTATTTACCAGGGAGATGTTAATCGCAAGGGAATTTTTCTTACTTTTGATGAAGGATATGAGAACGGTTTTACCGGGCACATTCTCGATGTTTTGCACAAGAACCAGGTGAAGGCTGCTTTCTTTATTACAGGGTATTATCTAAAGAAAAACCCTGACCTGGTGAAGCGCATGGTTCGGGAAGGACACATTGTAGGAAACCACACTGTCAGTCATCCAGCCATGTGGGCACTAACGGAAAAAGAGTTATGCCGGGAGGTTGAAGAACTGGCCCGGGAATTTAAAAAAATTACGGATGAGGAAATGGCTCCTTTTCTGCGTCCGCCCATGGGAGAGTTCAGTCCCCTAAGTTTATGGGTAACGGCTAAACTTGGCTATTATACGGTTTTATGGTCTTTTGCCTACCATGATTGGGATATAAAAGTGCAGCGCAGTCCGCAATATGCTTATGGTCAGGTGATGAAAAACCACCATCCCGGTGCTGTTCTTCTTCTTCATGCTGTATCCCGCGACAACGCGCTGGCCCTGGAGAGAATTATCCAGGATTTAAAACAAGAGGGGTATGAGTTTCTTTCTTTATATGAGCTTGTTCAGGACTAAATTACCTAAAATAACAGGAGACATGGTTTTAAACAGGGGGTTTTTGTTATAATTATCAAAGGAAGTAAGCTTTTTTGTCTTTACGAGGGGGGGACACCAGGCATGAATGATCTTGATTATATTAAGAAAGTACCTATTTTCGCAGAACTGTCCGAGGAAGAACTGGAAATGGTGGCTAAGCTGGTCAAAACGCGAAAATATAGAAAGAATATGTTTATCTTTACGGAGGGAGAATCCGGAGAAGCTGTATATTTCGTAAAAACCGGGAAGGTAAAGATTTCAAAAATGGTAGAGGACGGACGGGAACATGTCCTCCATATCATGCAGGAAGGGGATATTTTTGGCGAAGTAGTTCTTTTTAACGGTGGGAACTATCCGGCAACTTCGGAAGTGATTGAGGATGCAGAGGTGGGTATCTTACGCAATGAAGACCTGGAAAACCTGATGCGTCAGAATGTGGATATTGCTATTGATATGTTAAAGATCATGAGCCGCCGCCTACAGAATGCCTCCAGCCAGATCCGGGATTTGGCTTTGAAAGATGCTCTCTCCCGTACAGCAGGACTTCTCCTGAAACTGAGTGAGGCTTTCGGGACGGAGACAGAGGAGGGGGTTGTGATCAATCTCAGCCTGAACCGACAAGAACTGGCCAATATGGTGGGGCTTACCCGGGAAACAGTAACCAGGGTATTGAGCGATTTAAAACGAACCAAGGTGATTGATACTGACAAGAACCAAATTACCATTCTCAACAAACGAAAACTCATCTGCTGTATTTAAAAAAGAGCCCCAGGGCTCTTTCTGCAGTTTAATACAAGTTACTAGTTATTAGTTCCTAGTTACTAGTGGTTTTTAGTCGGACTTAATTGGCGACCAAAGATTTGATTAAGTGCAAGTGATTCTGGGGAATGGCCATTGGTTGCAACTTAATTCGGGGATCGGCGCTTTTTAAATGATGGGTTACATGGTTCCAGGCTTTTTCCAGTTTCTCAATATCGGCGGGGACAAAGGAATGGGCTGATCCTGTCCTGATGGTTGTTAAAGCTGGCTCAATGGCCAGGACCTGGAAACCCGTTTTGCCATGCATGAAGTAGCGTCGGGTGAGGATCGGTATGTAGGAGACTTCTTTTAAGTAAGGCTCACTTGTGGTTCTGTCAATACCAATGTGGACATTTAAGATAATACTGGACTGTCGTTCCAGCCCTGACTGGTCGGAAATGAAATTGCCCAATGAGTAGATCACAAATTTATGTTGCTCTTTCCCGTTCTCTTTTAAGGTAACAATCTCCATGGGTTGTAAGACATGGGGGTGGTGACCCAGGATAATGTCTGCTCCTGCCTTAAACAATCGGTAAGCCAGGTTTTTCTGCATGGAATTGGGTTGCGGCTGGTATTCCTGGCCGAAATGCAGGGATACAATGATTAACTGGGCTCCCTGGATTTTAGCTCTGGCTATATCATCAATGATTATCCCTTCATCCAGTATATTTACAGCATAAGGTTTATCTTTGGGGGGCTTGATGCCGTTCGTGCCATAGGTGTAGGCAAGGAACGCAATTTTTATGCCCTTTTTTTCTACGAACAAGATTTTATCCCGTTCCTCCTGACTCCGGGCGGTGCCTGTGTGCAGTAATCCTGCCTGGTCCAGAAAATTTAGGGTACTGACAAGCCCATGGAAGTTTTTATCAAGGCAGTGGTTGTTGGCGGTAGTTAAAATATGAAAACCGGCTTCTTTAAGATTATGGGCCAGTTGCTCTGGAGCGTTAAAATGGGGATAACCGCTGTAACCCGCTTTTTTTCCGCTTAAGGTTGTTTCAAGGTTGCCTAAGACTAAATCTGAGGCTTTGAGCAGGGGGGTAATTTCGGTGAAGAATTTACCGAAATCATAATCCCCTTTTTCCTGCCGGTAACCGGCAACAATTTGCGTATTGTGCATCATGATGTCACCCACGGCTGTGATGACCAGCGTATCATCGGGGGGAGAAGGTGATATTTCTTTCTCGGGTATATTTTGGTCGGCCAGGGAAGTCATGGCACAGCCGGTAACAAAGAAGGATGTCAGCAAGAGAATGGTAAGGAGAGATTTGCCCATAACATTCACATCCCTACAAATATTACTACTATTATAATAATAATTATCCTAATTGTTAGACAAGGTGAGATAATATAAATTTGTAGCCAATTCCCTTTCTCCGGCATAAGGTACAACAGCAAGAATATTTGTTTTGCCGGAGAAAGGAGAAATTGCCCATGGTAGCAGGTAAAGATAACCCTGGTTATATCAGGAAGATTATTACGGCGGCCAATGAGAATGATGTGGTCCAGTTAAAGCAGGCTCTAGCCATCTCAGGGGGGAGAATTGTCAAAGAACTACCTCTGGTACAGGGTTTTCTTTGTGAATTTCCCAACGAGAGTGAAGTGTTAATTGTTGTTCGCAACAAGCCTGATCGTTTTACTGTTGAAGATGATTTGGATTTTAAATTGTGTCTGTGGCCCGGTTTCTTTTTTTATCCTCCCGTTTTCCCGCCACCATACTCACCTGAGCCCCGCAGGCCTCAGATTTATCCTCGTCAAACAATTGATTGGGGGCTAAGGAGAATTGGTGCTCCCCAGGTATGGGATAAATTAAAGGATAGAAGAATAAAAGTGGGGATTATCGATACTGGTATAGATTACTCTCATCCTGATTTGCAAGAGAATATCCGCGACGGTATCAGTACTCTGGATGGCTACCCCAGTTACAGGGATGACTATGGCCATGGCACCCATGTAGCCGGTACCATTGGGGCCCTCAATAATCCTTTTGGCATGGTAGGCATTAATCCCTACGTTGATTTCTATATCGTTAAGGCCTTTGACAAAAAGGGTAACGGTAAGCTATCGGATATTATTGAAGGGATGGACTGGTTAATGCGGCGACATGTGGATGTCATCAATATGAGTTTTTCTACCTCCGAAACAAACCAGACCTTTGCCAGGGTAATGGATATGGCCCACAACCGGGGAATAATCCTGGTAGCAGCCGCCGGGAATGACGGCGGCACAAATTCCGTGAATTACCCGGCTCGTTTTCCTCACGTAATTGCTGTTTCCGCCACAGACCGTCAAGATAATATTGCCAGCTTTTCCAGCACCGGTCCGGAGATAGATTTCTGTGCACCTGGTGTAGATATCCGTTCCACCTGGCTAAAGGGCGGATATAAGGTGAGCAGTGGGACCTCTTTTGCCGCACCGCATATTACAGGTGTCGTAACAGACCTGTTAAATTATTATGGGCCTATGTCACCCGCACAGGTAAAAGAAATGATGGCCCAGGGAGCCGTTATCCTCCAGAAATTAAATCAAGAACAACAAGGCCACGGCATGATCGAACTTCCCCGGATTATCACATAAATTCAGGCTGACAAGTATACATTATTTTCGGCCATAACAAGTTGTATATAAATGCTTCAGCGTGCTATAATTAAGACAAATCTAGATGTGATTCGAGAGCAAAGGCGTTCTCCTAAAGATAAGTTATCTTTTGAGAACGCCTTTTTCCTATTCTACTCTTATTTATCCAGCAGCCGGTTCACCACGATGCGTTTGTCATAGCCACAGCGGGGACAGCTTAGAAGATGGATACACTCCTCCGGTTCCACACCGTCTGCCTGATTAAGGATTTCTTCGTCCAGGTAAGGACTGTAGGGTTCAAAGAAATTTTCCAGCATACCCGCATCTTCTGACAGAGTCCCGCACCTGGGGCATGGTTCAACTATTACTTTAAGGCCATTGCAAAGGGGACAAACATTCATGAAAATACCCTCCTGAATTCATTGAAAAAAGAAATGTTTTTCAAAAAAATTATATTATTAATTTTATGTCATTATATCCATTTGTTTGAAGGAGTATGCGTCCACTTGTCGAATAATTTCGACATAATGCGGTCGATTTATTACCTGTCGCCGCTACTCAATGATGAGGAGGTGTGCAATTTTTAGGACACTTGTGCTTTTTGGTGCTTTCCTAGCCCTAATTAATATTTGAGGAGGTATATGATGGTTACTTTAAATGCCCTGCACTACATTTATATTCTCATGGTCTTAATCGTTATGGGAACGATGATTGCCCGCAGAGATACAGTTTTACCCTGTATTGTCGGACTTTTTGTCATTGGTTTTGCTTATAGCGGGAAATTTGTAACAACCATTCAGATTATGTTTAATGCCCTTGTGGCCGCAGGCAGTGAATTTTTGGGAATCATTACTGTTATAGGTTTAATGGTGGCCATGTCCAAGGCTATGTCAGCCACAGGCATTGATGCCCTCATTGCCAGGCCTGCCCAGAAATTAATGGTAACTCCTGAGATTACTTTCTTTATTGTTGGCTTTGGTATGATGATTGTGGCCTGGTTTGTCTGGCCTTCTCCTGCCGTTGCGCTTATTGGTGCCCTGGTGGTACCGGTTGCTGTAAGAGCGGGGCTCCCGGTTATTGGTGCGGCTATTGCCATGAACCTTTTTGGTCACGGTATTGCCTTGTCCAGTGACTGGATTATCCAGGGTGCGCCTGGTATTACGGCTAAAGCAGCCGGCCTAAAGGATCCCACCATCATCACTTCTCACGGTGCCCCGCTCTTTATTACCATGGCGGTGGTTACAGTCGGTGTGGCCTTCTATATGTTAAGGAAAGATATGAAGGCCAATAAGGAAAAATACGCCCATGAAGTCCTGGCTTATGCCAAGACGGAAGAAGCCGCTGAACCCTCCGGCGCTGCCAAGGTTTTTGCCGTGCTCGTTCCTTTGGCTTTCATTGCTGACGTAGTGGCTATGCTTACGTTGGATCTCAAAGGCGGCGACGCTACTGCCCTCATTGGTGGTACTGCCCTCGTTCTGATGAGTTTAATTGCTGCCATCGAGTTCAAAGGCGAGGCTCTGGAAAAAGTTACAGACTTTGTCCGTGACGGTTTTATGTTCGGTATTAAGGTATTTGCTCCCGTTATCGTAATCGGTGCCTTCTTCTTCCTGGGATCTGAAGGAACGGCTAAAGCCATTCTGGGCAAAGAGGCCACCGGACTTTTGACTGATATTGGCCTTTTCCTTTCCCAGAACACACCCCTTTCCGCTGCTCCCGTAGCTTTTATCCAGCTCTTAATCGGTGGTATTACCGGTTTAGACGGTTCCGGTTTTTCCGGGCTTCCTCTGGTGGGTGGTTTAGCCCAAACTTTCAGTACTGCCATTAATGGTGATGTAGGTGTCCTGGGAGCCCTGGGACAGCTCTCTGCCGTTTGGGTCGGTGGCGGAACCATTATTCCCTGGGGGCTCATCCCTGTGGCTGCTATTTGCGGCGTAGAGCCTATGGAGCTGGCCCGTCGTAACTTTATTCCTGTTATGCTTGGTTTCTTAGCCACTACCATTGTAGCCATCTTCCTGATTTAATAAAATTTTAAAATTTTAAAATGGACAAGATATAGGAAAGGTCCGGATTAAAACCGGGCCTTTTTCTTTTGAAGTAATTTTTTGAACTTTTAAAAATAGCTGTTCATCTTGATTACAGGAATTTTTTCTTTGGTAGAGAATAATCAATGTAAAGTAAAGAGGAGGGTAAAGATGACATACAGGCGCCGCTTAAAGTTTTATTTGCTTAAACTCTTTCGTTTACACGATTCGCCTAAAGCTATCGCCGGTGGAATTGCCTGGGGAGCTTTTGTTCATTTCTATCCTACCTTTGGCTTCGGGCCCTTGATTGCGGTAGGGATGGCCAGATTATTTCGGACAAATATGGCGGCGGCTACGGTAGGATGGGCTGTTTTCATGCCCTTATTTCCTTTATTTTTCTATTTGAATTTCCTGGTAGGAGACTTTATTACAGGAATACCTACAGAAAATATCTGGCAGGCTATTCAGGGAATATCTCACATCAGTTTCAAAGACATTTTCCTGTTAGGGAAGGCGTTCACCCTGGGTTTTTTTGTGAACGGCATCCTGGAAGTGGTTTTGTTTTGGTGGGGGGGCTATATCCTCTTTAAACGCTATCGCCGGGAGGCTTTGTCATTTATCCGTCGTATCTTATAGGGGGTGGCTGGATTGAGCCATCAGGAAAAAAAACTTTTGGAAACTATTCTGGAAAGTGCTTACGAAAGAATTGTGGTGGTTGATGCTCAGGGATACATCACCATGATTAACCAGACCTATGCCGATTTTCTGGGGATCAAACGTGAGGAGGCCATTGGCCGGCATGTGACGGAAGTTATCGAAAATACCAGGATGCACATTGTGGCCCAAACAGGAGTGCCGGAAGTGGGACAAATCCAGTATATCAAAGGAACGGCGATGGTATGTACAAGACTGCCCATAGAGATAGACGGTAAAATTGTGGGGGCTGTAGGCAAAGCCATTTTTAACGATTTAGGTGAATTGAACCAGCTGGTGGAAAAGGTTAATTCTTTACAGAAGGAATTGGAATATTACAAAGATACCCTGAAGATAGTCCATGGTTCCCATTACACCATGAAGGACATTATAGGAATGAACAAAGAAATGCAGGAACTGAAACTTGTCGCTTACCGGGTGGCCCAAACAAGTTCTACGGTGTTAATACGGGGGGAGAGTGGCACTGGCAAGGAACTATTTGCCCAGGCCATTCACGAAGCCAGTCCCAGACGAAGTGGTCCTTTCGTTAAAGTTAACTGTGCTGCCATTCCCGAAAACCTGTTGGAATCAGAGCTTTTTGGCTATGAGGAAGGTGCTTTTACAGGAGCAAAAAAAGGGGGACGCATCGGTAAGTTTGAACTGGCCCAAGGTGGTACGATCTTTTTGGATGAGATTGGCGATATGCCTTTTAATATGCAGGCCAAGCTCTTAAGGGTTCTTCAGGAAAAAGAGATTGAACGGGTTGGCGGCAATAGGTCTATTCCTATCAATGTGCGGGTAATTGCCGCTACAAACCGGAATTTAGAGGATCTCCTGCGGAGGAAGGTCTTTAGGGAAGATCTTTATTATCGTCTCAACGTGGTGGAACTGAAGATACCTGCTTTGCGGGACCGGCGGGATGATATTCCCTATTTAGTGGAGTATCTTTTGGAAAAACTGGCGCGTAAAATGGGTATCCCCCTGCCGAAAATAGATAAAGAAGCCCTGGAGATATTGAGGGATTACCATTATCCGGGGAACATACGGGAACTGGAGAACATTCTGGAAAGAACTTTGAATTTTATCGACGGTGACAGGATAACCGCTGCCAATTTGCCCTCGTACCTGAAGAATTCCCTGGGGGACAACAGGATTTTTCCAGGAACAGTTTCTCTTAAAGGGTACCTGGAAGATGCGGAAAAAACTGCCATTCAAAAAGCGCTGGAGCTAAGTAAGGGTAATAAAAACAAAGCAGCCCAGCTTTTAGAGATGAGTCGCTCTAATTTTTACCTGAAACTTGAAAAATATAAGATCAAGTAAAGACAACTGTCTATTAATTTAGAAAATGTCCAGTAATTTGTACATGTTCCTTTTAGTCAACCTGTAAAAGACTTATCCTTTTAGGAAAAAAAACAGGCAAAAATATGGCACGATTTTTGCAATATATATTAAATACATGTGTAATGAGAAAAGGAGTGATTCTTTTGCGTGAAGTAGTAATTGTAAGCGGGGCCAGGACAGCCATTGGTGACTACTTGGGGACATTAAAAGATGTATCGGCTGTGGATCTTGGCGTAATTGCCGTACAGGGGGCTTTAGCCAAAGCAGGCATTGAAGCTAAGGATGTAGAAGATGTCGTAGCCGGGATGATCTACAAAGCGGGGGCGAAAGGCAACCCTGCCCGTCAGGTGCAGTTGAAAGCCGGTATTCCCGAAGTAGCTGCGGCGGTAACGGTGGACCAGCAGTGCGGCTCGGCCATGCGTGCCCTGGAAATTGCTTCCCAGCAGATCATGTTGGGTAAATCCGATATTAGTGTGGCCTTTGGTATTGAAAGCATGTCTCAGGCTCCCTATCTTTTGCTGAAAGCCCGGGAGGGTTACCGGATGGGGCATGGCACCATTGAAGACTCCATGCTTCATGATGGTCTGATTTGCGCCATGATGGGCTATCACATGGGAATTACAGCAGAGAATCTGGTAGAGCAGTACGGCATTTCCCGTGAAGAACAGGATGAACTGGCTTACCTCAGTCATCAAAGGGCAGTAAAGGCTATTGCCGAAGGTAAGTTTAAAGATGAAATCGTTCCCGTGGAAGTAATGAAAAACAAGAAGCCTTTTATCTTTGATACCGACGAACACCCCCGGGCCGATGTGACCATGGAAGGATTGAGCAAACTCCGCCCGGCCTTTAAAAAGGATGGTACCGTTACGGCCGGTAATGCTTCAGGGGTGAACGATGGCGCTGCTGCCCTTGTCTTGATGGCCAAAGAGAAGGCAGAAGCCATGGGAATAAAGCCGGTGGCCCGTCTGCTGGCTACGGCCTCTTACGGGGTTAAACCGGAAATTATGGGTATCGGTCCCGCCTATGCCATTCCCAAAGCCCTGAAATACGCAGGACTCTCCATGGATGAAATTGACTACTTTGAAATCAATGAAGCTTTTGCAGCTCAGTTTATTGCCGTGAACAGAGAACTGAAACTTGACATGGAAAAGGTCAATGCCAACGGTTCCGGAATAGCCCTGGGACACCCTGTAGGTTGTACCGGTATCCGTATTGTGGTTACCTTATTAAATGAACTGAAGCGGCGAAACGGAAAGTTTGGTGTAGCGTCTCTTTGTGTAGGCGGGGGTCCGGCCCTGGCTACTGTGGTGGAATTAATTAAATAACATAAACAAAAGAGGAGGAGATAAGGTTTATGAAAGTTATGGTTTTAGGGGCAGGGACCATGGGTTCCGGGATTGCCCAAGTAGTGGCTCAGGCCGGATATGAAGTGATTTTGAGAGATATTGAAGACCGTTTTGTTGACAAGGGTTTAAAGACCATCGTCAAAAACCTGGCAAGAAGTGTGGAAAAAGGACAGTTGACCCAGGAGAAATTTGATGAAATCATGGGGAGAATTACCGGGACTACGGATTTGCAGATGGCAGAAGATGTTGACCTGGTGATTGAGGCCATCATTGAAAAAATGGAACTGAAAAAAGAGATTTTCAAAACGCTGGATGAAATCTGCAAACCTGAATGCATACTGGCTTCCAATACTTCAGCCTTAAGTATCAGTGAAATAGCCGCTGTTACCAAACGGCCGGAAAAAGTAATGGGAATGCACTTCTTTAACCCAGCTCCCGTGATGAAACTGGTAGAACTTATTAAAGGAGCCGCTACTTCCGATGAGACATTCAATACCATCAAAGAACTTACCGTTAAACTGGGTAAGACACCCGTAGCCGTGGAAGAAGCCCCTGGCTTCTGTGTCAACAGGATTTTGGTTCCCATGATCAATGAGGCCGCTTATATTCTCATGGAAGGCGTGGCCAGCGCCGAGGACATTGATACCGCCATGAAACTGGGCGCCAACCATCCCATTGGCCCTCTGGCCTTGGCTGACTTAATCGGGATTGATGTATGTCTCTTTGTCATGGAAACTCTCTACGCTGAATTTGGTGATTCCAAATACCGCCCCTGCCCCCTCATGCGGAAACTTGTGAGGGCGGGTCATCTAGGGAGAAAAACCGGCAAAGGCTTCTATACTTACTAAAATAATCTTAGCTAGAGACCTCAATACAGGACGCCGGGCAATATATTGCCCGGCGTCCTGTATTTATAAATTTTGTTAAATTTATGCAGGAAATATAAATATTTTGTAGAACATGTCTAATAATAGATTTTCTGTAAGAGTATGGAACAAAAAAGGAGGAGGAGGCCCATTCAACTTACCATCTATCTAAGGCCTGGACAGTCTGATCTGGTGCTGCCCATCCATTATAACTACATAGTCCAGGCTGCCCTATACAATTCCCTTGATTCTGAACTCTCCGCCTTTCTCCACGAAAAGGGCTTTCTTGATGGGAAACGTACCTTTAAAATGTTTGCTTTTTCCCTTTTGCGGGGTCCCTTTATGCTTGATAAAAAACAAGCTTCAATTAAATTTACAAGGGAAATACAGCTCACTGTCTCGTCACCCGTGGACGAATTCTGCCAGTCTTTAGCCACCACTTTACTCAGCAGGGGCAATATAAGACTGGGCGAAGGGGAGGCGGTTGTGGAAAGGCTTTATGCCCAAAATTACAAGGTTGAAAAGGAAGAGGTATACCTTAGAACCCTTTCGCCTGTTGTTCTCTACAGCACTCTTTTGCGCCCCGATGGGCGCAAATACACCTGCTATTTTCAACCAGGGGAGCCGGACTATGATAAGCTTCTTCACAGTAACCTGCAGAAAAAATACAGGGCTTTTTACGGGACCGCACCTCCTCCGGGAGAAGTACGGGCCAAGGCCATCGGAAGGCAGAGGATGAGCATTGTCAATTATAAAGGCACCGTCATCAAAGGATATTCAGGTAAACTGCTTTTAACCGGGCCTGTGCCCCTCTTACAAATGGCAGTGGATGGGGGCCTGGGAGGGAAGAA